>NZ_WLZY01000011.1 GCF_010122465.1 Phytoactinopolyspora mesophila
GCATCCCAGAGGTGCCCTTCCGGGTTGAGGTGTGTGGAACCGTCGCAAGTCCCAGACTCCCAGCCCGTAAGGGCATCCTCGCGTTACGCCACGCTCACCCCACCACTCTCATCGGTGGATCGAGGCTAAGCCGGAGGCCTCGGCGGTTGTCTGCTGGAACTCGGTGAACAGCACATTCGAGGCGGTTGCGGATCCGGTGACGAACGTCCCCAGCACTCCGACGGCGGGCGCCAGGAGCGGCCACCACGCACCCGTGCCGGCCGCCGCCTGCGCCAGTTCGCCCGTCATGCCGGATTGCGACATCGTGAACGCGATGGTGACCATGGCCACCAGAGCCACAACCACCCATTTCAACTGGGCCGTAGCGATGAGGAACGCGCGCCGGACCTCCGGAAGAGCAGTGCGCTGGGCAAGTGCGCCGACGACGAATGCCAGGGTAAGCAGCACGGCCGGGTGATAGAGCGGACGAACGCTCCCGGAGAAGTCTCCGAGCATCTGCCAGCGCAGTTCGACATCGAACAAGGCATCGCGCACCGGCGGCACCAAACGGGTGACCAGCACGAGGCCCACCAGCGCCAGATATGGCGCTCCCGCACGCAGCATGCTCATCGGAGCATCGTCGAGCCCCTGGGCGTGACTGCTTGATGTGCTGGGTGAGCCGACGGGGGTGCGACGGCGGATCGCGACGACCAAGACGACGAATCCGATCGCCCCGAGCAGCGCCCCACCCAGGGTGGGCAGCTCAGGGCCGACAAAGCGTGCGATCAGCCCGTACGGCACGAAGAACAGCACGGCCGCCGCGGCACCCCATAGCCATGGCGGCGACGCTGTGGGCACGGCGCGGTCGATGATCACCACGAGGACGGCGACGAGGACGGCTCCGAGGATCACGTGATACGGCGCGGTGGCCCGGGCAAGTTCCAGGCCGGTCAGATCGACGATGGCGACCTGGGCGAGCACAGGTGTCCCGACCGCCCCGAACGACACGCCTACGGCGTGCCCGACCATCGCGGCACACACAGCCGCGACCGGCCGGAATCCGGCGGCTACCAGGAACGGAGCGGCGAGCGCGACCGGCGTCCCGAAGCCGGCCGCGCCTTCGAGGAACAGGGTGAAGAACCAGGCGATCAGCAAGGCGGCGACGCGTGGATCGGGCGTGATCCGGGCGAGGCCGGAACGCAGCCGATCCGTGGCGCCCGTGCGTTGCTGCAGGTGATGAATGCCGAGTGCGGGCCCGATGATGGCGACGACCGTCAACGCGACGAACCCGGCCTCCGCCAGCACACCCATGATCCCTGCGGGAACCGTATAGGCGGTGTTGGATCCGCCGAAGCCGAACGCGGCCACGGCAAGAATCAGGGTGCCGATCGCGGCGACGACACCCGCGTGGGCCGCCGACCAGCCCAGTGCCAGCATCAGGACCAGCACGGCCAGAATCGGCAGCGCCGCGAGCAACGCCTGCACGGCTACCCGCGGGCGTCGGCGGTGACGTGATGAACCGCTTCTTCGCCACGCTCGAAACCGGTGAGATTGCCGATGGTGGTGGACGCGATGTTCCGGAGCGCTTCTTCGGTGAAAAAGGCCTGGTGGCCGGTGATCAACACGTTCGGGAACGTGAGTAGCCGGGAGAACACGTCGTCGTTGAGCAGCTTGTCGGACAGATCCTCGAAGAACAGGTCGGCTTCCTCTTCATACACGTCTAGGCCGAGGTAGCCGATCTTGCCGTTCTTGAGGCCGCCGATGACGGCGGTGGTGTCGACGAGTGCCCCGCGACTGGTATTGATCAGCATCACGCCGGTTCGCATCCGGGCGATGCGATCAGCGTCTATCAGATGATGCGTCTCCGGGGTGAGGGGGCAATGCAACGTGATGATGTGCGACTCGGCCAGCAGCACGTCGAGTGGGACGTATTCCGCCCCTGCCTGGCGGGCGTCGTCGCTGGGGTACGGGTCGGTGGCCAGGATCCGGCAGCCGAAGCCGGCCATGATCCGGGCGAAGCGCACCCCGATCTGGCCGGTGCCGATGATGCCGATCGTCTTGCCGTGCAGATCGAATCCCAGCAGGCCGGTGAGCGCGAAGTTGTTCTCGCGCACCCGGTTGTGTGCGCGGTGGATCTTCCGATTGAGGGCCAGGATCAGCCCCGCGCAGTGCTCGGCAACCGCGTGTGGAGAGTATCCGGGAACCCGTGCGACGGTGATGTCGAGGCGAGCCGCGGTGGCCAGGTCGACGTGGTTGAAGCCGGCGGAGCGAAGCGCCACCATCCGCACACCGCCCTTCGCGAGGACGGAGAGCACGTCGCCGCTGAGGTCGTCGTTGACGAATGCGCAGACCGCATCGCAGCCGGCTGCAAGCGAGGCTGTGTCGAAGGAGAGCCGTGGCTCCAGGAAGACCAGCTCATGACCTGCGGACTTGTTCGCTTCTCGAAGGAACTGCTCGTCATAGGGCTTCGTGCTGAATACGGCCACCCGCAACGACCTCACCTCCGTCTCCGAGATTACTGATCGCTCGCCGATCGACGACAGATGCGACTGGCCTGTCTCAAAGGACCAACGACTCTGGCCCGGACTGACTGCCCCGGTTCTCGTGGTGCGGGCAGGCAGCTCTCATCAACCTCGTACGTGGAGGCACCCAAAGGCCGGTGTGCTGGCAGAATCAAGACGGTGCAGATCTGGTTGCTGGGGCCGCTGGAGGTTCGTGCCGCCGATGGCGCGGAGCTTCCGGTACTTGGTACTCGCCTGCGTGCCCTCGTGATCACGTTGGCTCTAGAGCCTGGCCGTATCGTGTCCATGGAAACACTGGTGGACGCGATCTGGGGCGATGAACCGCCGGCCGGAGCCGTAAACGCGCTGCAAGCGCTGGTCTCGAGACTTCGGCGCGCGTTGCCGGGTATCGCGATCGAGGCGCATTCGGTCGGCTACCGGCTCGCAGTCGAACCAGACGCGGTGGACGTGACCAGTTTCGAGCGTCTAGTGCGGGCCGGGCGATCGGCCCTGCCCGATGACCCGGCGACCGCAGCACGGCTTTTTCGAGAAGCGCTCGGATTGTGGCGAGGCCCTGCCCTGCAGGATGTGGCGGGGACGGAGTACTTCCGCGCCCAAGTGGCGCACCTGTCCGAATTGCGGCTCACCGCGCTCGAGGCTCGGGCGGAAGCGGAGCTTCGCCTGGGTCTCGGGGCCGGGCTGACGAGCGAGCTGACCGCCTTGGTGGCCGAGTATCCGCTCCGGGAACGGCTGGTTGCGATGTTGATGCGGGCGCTGTGCGTGGCCGGCCGCTCCGCGGAGGCGCTGGCGGTATACGAGCGGGCCCGTGAGGCATTGGCGACCGAACTCGGAGCCGACCCGTCGCCGGAGCTGTCGGCACTGCACACCGCGGTGTTGCGAGGTGAGGTGGGCGGGACGGTTACGCCGGTGCCCGAGGACAGCGCAGTCGCCGCGACTGGGACGAAAGGTGTCGAGAGGGGGCCCGACGAGAAGGGTGCCGACCCGCCCGCGCGGACCAACCTGCGGGCCGGACTGACCAGCTTCGTCGGTCGTGACGGCGACGTCCTCGAGGTTCGCAAGCTGGTTGAGGACTACCGGCTCACGACACTCACCGGACCAGGTGGGTCGGGGAAAACTCGGATATCCATCGAGGTGGGACGTTCGTTGCTGGATCAGGTTCCGGACGGCGTCTGGATCGTGGAGCTGGCATCGATCACCGACGGTGCTGATGTGCCGCAGGCGGTTCTGACCGCGATGGGGTTGCGAGAGCAGGCGCTGATCGGCTGGACACAGACAGACAACCCGAAAGAGCGGCTGGCGGCCGCATTGAGTACTCGCGGTTCGCTGCTGATCCTGGACAACTGCGAGCACCTCATCGGCGAGGTCACGGACCTGACCGAGCAGTTGCTGGGCGAATGCCCGCAGCTGCGGATCCTGGCCACGAGTCGCGAGCCGCTAGGGATCATCGGTGAGGCCATCTGGCCGGTGGAACCGCTGGCGTTGCCCCCAGACGGGGCTGACTTCGCGGAAGCGACCTCGTATGACGCGGTTCGGTTGCTGACCGATCGTGCTCGCGCGGCCCGGCCCGGGTTCACCGTAGACGAGCGTACGGGGCCGGCACTGGTGCGGTTGTGCCGCGCGCTGGACGGCATGCCGCTGGCCATCGAACTGGCCGCGGCGCGGCTGCGCACCATGACCGCCGAGCAGCTGGCGGCGCGGCTCGACGATCGGTTCCGGCTGCTCACAGGCGGCGGCCGAAGGGCAATGCCCCGGCAGCAGACCCTGCGCGGTGTGGTCGACTGGAGCTGGGAGCTGCTCGACCAACGGGAGCGGGCGTTGTTGCGGCGCCTGTCCGTGTTCTCTGGAGGGGCGACCGCCGAATCCGCCGAGGGAGTGTGCGCTGACAGCCTGGTTCCTGCAGCGCAGGTCTTCGATTTGCTCAGCGCCTTGGCCGACAAATCCTTGCTGGTGTATGAGGAGGAGGAACCGCCACGTTTCCGGATGCTGGAAACCATCAAGGCGTACGGCATGCAGCGCCTTGAGGAGGCAGGGGAGCGAGAACGGTACCGCCAAGCTCACGCCGGCTACTTCGCGGAGCTGGTCGAGACCGCCGACCCGCATTTGCGCCGGGCCGACCAGCTTCGCTGGCTCGCCCGGCTGCGTAGCGAACACGACAACATCACGGCAGCCTTGAGGGGTGCGATATCTGCCGGCGACGCGCAGACAGCGGTACGGCTGGCGGCGGGCAGCGCCTGGTATTGGTGGCTGACGGGTAACCGTGCGACCAGCTCTGAGCTGACCGTGGGAGCCTTGGCGACACCGGGTCCGGTCGACGACGAGTCACTGGTGACGGCATACGCGGCGGCAGCGCTCAACGCGATGGCCGGGCTCGGCGACCAGCATCAGGCGACCGAGTGGCTCGAACGGATCGGGCAGCTCACCCGCCAGCACGGCGCTCATCACCCGCTCGTGCGGTTTGTCCAACTGATGAGCTTGCGCGGGGATGACCAAGCGTCAGACACGGACGCCGAGGGTACGCCGGAGCTTCGCGCCGACGACGATCCCTGGGTCCAGGCCATGGTTCAGCTCAGCGTTGAGAAGATGGTTCTCGCTGGTCACCGGCATGCCGAGGCGGAGGCGGCGGTGTCGTCGGCCCTCGGGGCATTACGTGAGCTCGGTGAGCGCTGGGGTATCTCGTTCGCGCTGACCGCATTGGCCGATCTGATCGTCCGGCGCGACCTGGCCGCGGCACATGGATGCTACGAGGAGGCGATCGCCGTGCTCACCGAGGTCGGCGTGGTCGAGGACATACCGTATCTTCGCAGCAAGCTGGCCCAATTGCGGTGGCTGCTGGGTGACCCGGCGGGCTGCGCCGCGGCGATGGCCGATGCCGAGCGAGATGCGCAGAATGTGGGGTCTCCCGACTCTCGCGCGATGGTGGCCTACTACAAGG
The DNA here is from genome assembly GCF_010122465.1 of Phytoactinopolyspora mesophila. Lineage (NCBI taxonomy): Bacteria > Bacillati > Actinomycetota > Actinomycetes > Jiangellales > Jiangellaceae > Phytoactinopolyspora > Phytoactinopolyspora mesophila. The sequence goes on from NZ_WLZY01000011.1 coordinate 5,434, forward strand.
CCGAGCTCGCCCGCTGGTCGGGCGATGCGAGTGAGGCTCGCATCCATCTGGCTCGGTACCAGGAGATCGCACGACACCTCAGTGTCGCGTCGGCGATTCAGGCCATGGTGTTCTCCACCCGAGGCTACGTTGACACGATGGACAACCACCTGGACGGCGCTCGCGCGCATCATGCAGAGGCACTCGCTTCAGCAATGGATTCGGGCGATGTGTACGTGGTTGGTCAGATACTCGTCGGGGTTGCGGACCTGGCGTTACACCAGGAGCGCCCGCGCGAGGCGGCTCGGTTGCTCGCGGCGAGTGACGCGATCCGTGGGATGCCTGACGTCTCGCTGCCGGACGTGGCGCGGGTAGAGGGTGCGGCCCGAGCAGCCCTAGGAGACGACGAGTTCGCCGATGCGAGCCGGCGCGGCCGGAACGCCACCGTGGCGACGGCACCAGAGGTCGCCGCCGCCACGCTGAACACTGGACGCTAGGAGCGGTTCCGGGCGTCCTTCTTACCGATTGGTCTCACCTCGACGGGTCGCGGTTGAACAGGCGCCGGGCCCACAGGAAGCACACCGCGGTGATTCCGACGCACCAGACGACCGAAATCCAGGCGTTGTTGCCGATCGGCATGTCGAAGAACAGCCCTCGCAGCGTCTCGATGACGGGAGTGAACGGCTGGTGCTCGGCGAACCATTCGAGCCACGCCGGCATCGAATCCGTCGGGACGAAGCCGCTGCCCAGGAACGGCAGCAGGAGGAGTGGCATCGGGAGGTTGCTGGCGGATTCGACGTTCTGGGCCGCCAGACCGAGCCCTACGGACAGCCAGGTGACAGCCAGGACCAGCAGCGTGAGCAGGCCGGCGATGGCGAGCCACTCAGGCAGGCCGGCGGTGGGCCGGAAGCCCACGAGCAGGGCGATGCCGATGACGACGGCCATACCCAGCAGCGTCTGGATCGCGCTGCCGACGACGTGTCCGGTCAGCATCGACGGCCGGAAGATCGACATGGTGCGGAACCGGGCGATGATGCCTTCATTCATATCCGTGGCTACGGACACCGCCGTTGCCGTGGCCGAGCCGACGACGGCGAGCAGGATGATGCCAGGAGTGACGTAGTTGACGTAGGCATCGCGGCCGCCGGACGGACCGCCGAGCCCGTCGCCGAGGGTGCCACCGAAGACGTAGACGAACAGCAGAAGAAAGACCACCGGTAGGCCGATGAGGATGAGTGTCATCGACGGATAACGCAGCATGTGCTTGAGCTTGCGGCGCAGCATGGTCGCGGTGTCGCCGACGGCGTGAGTGGTGGTGCTCATCGTCCGGTCTCCTTCTCTGCGCGCGGCTGACCGGTGAGGGCCAGGAACACGTCGTCGAGGTCGGGTGTGTGAATCGACAGCGAATCGACCTCCAGTGATTCGCGGTCGAGCCAGTCGAGCAGCTTCTTCAGTGACTCGATATCGCCGTCGCTGGGGATCTGCAGTTCGAGGGTGTCGTCGTCGCGGACGACGTCGCCGAAGACACGGGCGGCCGTCTCCAGCTGGTCGGGGTCGTTGAACCGCAGGCTGATGTGACCGCCGGCGACGAGGCGCTTCAGTTCCTCGGCGGTTCCCTCGGCCACCAGCTTGCCGTGGTCGAGCACCGCGATCCGGTCGGCCAGCTGGTCGGCTTCCTCGAGATACTGCGTGGTCAGGAAGATCGTGACGCCGTCGGCGACGAGGCCGCGGATGATCTGCCACATGGCACGGCGGCTGCGCGGGTCGAGGCCGGTGGTGGGTTCGTCGAGGAAGATGACGCGTGGATCGCCGACCAGCGTCATCGCCAGGTCCAAACGACGGCGCATGCCGCCGGAGTAGGTGCCCGCCGGCTTCTTGGCCGCTTCGACCAGGTCGAACTGTTCGAGCAGTTCTGCCGTGCGCCGTCGCCCCTCCTTCCGGCCGAGGTGGTGCAGGTCAGCCATCAGCAGGAGGTTTTCCTCGCCGGTGAACAGGTGGTCCACGGCGGAAAACTGCCCGGTGACGCCGATGACGGCGCGCACGGCGTCGGGATCCGAGGTCAGGTCGTGCCCGGCCACGCGGACGTCGCCGGCATCCGTGTTGATCAACGTGGACAGGATCTGCACCGTGGTGGTCTTGCCGGCGCCATTGGGGCCGAGGAGCGAGAAGATCGTTCCTTGGGCGACGTGCAGGTCGATGCCGTCGAGCACCGTCTTGTCTCCGAACGACTTTCGCAGCCCGGTCGCGGCTATTGCGTAGGCCATCGTGATGGCTCCCTTCGTGTGTCTGTCACGAAGACCATCTCGGCCGGTGCTGACGCCGGATTGAGGGCGCGCTGATATGGCACTGATACGCGAATCGGCACCCCGGTCGAGGGGAGACATCGAACGCCGCGTCAACAAGGAACCTTGTCAACGCGGCGTGAGAAACGGTCAGGTCAGCGGAACAGGTGTACGTGATCGTTTGCCCATTGGGCGAATGAAGTCGCCGGCCGGGCCATGACATCTTCGAATGTCGGTGAAACCGGTTGTGGTGTCTTCGCCAGGTCGGCGTAGCCGTCCACATACCACTGGGCGTACTCACCCATGGCGGGCGTGAGCTCTTCGACAGCTTCTTCGTGGCTGATCTCGACGAAGGGGATTTCGCGACCGAGGGCCTGGCCGATGCGGTGGACCTTCTGCCGGAGGGTCAGGGTCTCGGGACCGGTGAGCAGGTAGGACTGGCCGGCGTGGCCGTCTCCGAGCAGGGATTCCGCGGCGATTGCGGCCACGTCGGACATGGCGATCATCGCGTTGGCTGCCTCACCGTAGGCATCGCGGACTACGCCGGTGTTGCGGATCTGATCGGCCCAGATCTCGCTGTTCTCCATGAACTCGCCGGGCCACAGGTGAGTCCATTCGGCCCCGGACTCCTCGACACCCGATGCCACCGAATGCCACCAGCTCTCCTCGGGGCCGGAGAGGTCGACGATGTGCCGTACTCCGCTTTGCGCGGCGAGTGTGGCGGCTTCCTTGGCGGTTTCCGGGACCGGCGCCAGGTACATGCGGTCGACGTCCTTCAGCGCTTCGGGCAATGTCTGAGGGTCCCCGACATAACCCACAGCCACCTCGACACTGGGCGGGAGTGCCGCCTTGGACGGGTTGGTGGTGAGGGCGCGGACATCATCCGCCCCCGCGGCCAGGAGGTGGTCTACGACGAGCCGGCCGATGCTGCCTGTTGCTCCAGTGACAAGAATCTTCATCTATTCAGCGTACAATGTACGCGTCGATGCGTACAAGGTACGCATCGACGTGGCTGCGGAGTCGTCGAGGTGGAGGGGCCGGCTGGCCCGGGAGTGTTCCACGTGGAACCTTCACGACGTTTGCGCCGGTGACAGCCGCGGTTCGCGGACCCTGTCGGTGTCGGGAGATAACCTCGGCACGTGACGGAGGATGTGGCTACTCAGCGGATGCATGCGGTGGGATTGGCAGGGGGCCCCTGGGAGAGTGCCGAAGATGTCGTTCGCAGGCTCAGTGTCGTTCAATCCCAGGATCTCGGGCCGGCGATGTGGTCGGTCGGGCAGCGATTGGCTGACGCCTCCGAGGACGCCATCGCGGCCGCGCTGGCCGACGGGTCCATCGTGCGTACACACGTTCTCCGGCCCACCTGGCATTTTGTCCTGCCGGAAGATATTCGCTGGCTGCTCGACCTCACCGCACCCCGGGTCCACGCCTTCAACGCGTACTACTACCGCACCCACGAGCTCGACCGTCCCTTACTGGACCGGTGCGCGGACCTCATCGGCACCCACCTGAGCGGCGGCAATGCCTTGACTCGAAGAGAAGTGGCGACCGTCCTCGAACATGCGGGGGTGCCAGCCAGCAGCCTCCGCCTGGGGCTGATTCTCATGTATGCCGAACTGCAACAGATCATCTGCAACGGCCCTCGCCGGGGCAAACAGTCCACATACGCGCTGTTCGACGAGCGCGTGCCAGCTGCCCGTAGGCTCGACCACGACGAAGCACTCGCCGAACTAACCCGGCGCTACTTCACCAGCCACGGACCGGCTACTGCGAAGGATTTCCAGTGGTGGTCGAGTCTCACCATGGCCGACATCAGCAAGGGCCTCGACGTCGTCGCCGGTGGTCTCGAGAGCCGCCACATCGGCGGTCGCACCTACTACTGGGCTCCGTCCGCCCAACCGGTCCCCGGCCCGGCTCCGCACGTTGCCCAGCTGCTGCAGCCTTACGACGAGTATGTCGTCGCCTACACCGAGAGCAAGGTCGTTCTCGATCGCGCCGGACTCGACGCCAGCAAGCGTCCGGAGCGGGGCGCGTACAACGGCATCATCCTGCTCGGAACGCAGATGGTCGGCAACTGGAAACGGGCCGTCAAACGTCACGAAATCACGGTCGACGTGCAGCTCTACCGTCCGTTGGACGCCACGGAGACGGAGTCGTTGCATGTTGCTGCCCACGCTCATGCTGCCTTCCTCGGCAAGGCTGCCGCCAGCGTGAATCCGCCCCAGCAGCTCTGACTCTGCCGGGGCGGATCCGCCGCGCGTGCTTGTCCGCCGCGGACACTCGGACCTGGACGAAGGTCGTGGCCGGGGTCAGTACCATTCGTCGTCGATGGGCAGCCAGCTCTGGAAGTCGAGGTCATCCAGGGTGTTGACCTGGAGCCCGTCGTTCCAGAGCGTGTAGAGCGAGTCGCCGATCACCAGCGAACGCGTGATGGTCGTCCAGTGATACTCGGGGTTCAACTCCGGTCCGCCATGGGTGATGATTCCCTGTTCGGTGAGGGAATCCTCGTCGACGACGAGTACCAGCGCGCCCGATTCCGGCGCGGCGTCGAACGCGTCGTCGCTGTCGGCTTCCACGATTCCCATCCCGGCCACCGGAACCACCAGCTGACCGGTCTCCGGCCAGAACAGGAAGGCGTGCGGGTTGGTCTCTGCGTCGCTCCACGCGCCCTCGAGCACATGCCCGTCGAGTTTCCGCGGACTGGTGCGCTGGCTCACGTCGAAGAGAGAGACCTGCGACCCGATCATGTTGCCGGTCTCGGTTGCCTCCTGACCAACACCCACCAGCCGGCCGTCGCCCACGCCATGCAGGTAGGACGAGTACCCGGTGATCTTCAGTTCGCCGTCGACGGACGGTGCCGCGGGGTCGGACAGGTCGAGCACGTACAGAGGGTCGACTTCGCGGAAGGTCACCACATACCCCATGTCGCCGAAGTAGCGCACGGCGTAGATACGTTCACCCTTGCCGAGCCCGCCCACGTGTCCGAGCTGTTTCAGCTCGCCGTCGCGCAAGGCAAGGGTGATCAGGTGGCTTTCGCTGGAGCTGGCGTCGTTGGCCTCGGTGGTCGTGGCCACCCGAAGCACGCCGTCGTACTCGGACATCGCGTAGCGGCCGATGATCTGACCGTCCACCTCTCCCGAGGCGAGGTACTCGGCGGCGGCGTCGCCGCGGATGTCGAACGCGTGGATCCCGGTGCTGCGCACCCCGTGCGACGGAGCGAATGCCATGTCGACAGCGGCATCCGCCGTGTCCGTGGCCGGCGTGTCGTTGTACTCACCCCAGACGGGCGTGGCCACATAGAGCTGGTCGGTGCTGGCGTAAACGGTGTCGCCGTCGGTCAGCACCCCGACCGCGTCCCCGGCTGACAACCCGTCCATGTCGAGCGTCAGGACACTGATCGTGGACAGTCCCCCGAACTCGGTCGGCCGGTTGAGCCGGTCGCAGTCCACCAGTTGTCCGCTCGTTTCCGGGCCGTCCGCCGTGACGAGGTTGTACGCCGGCAGCCAGTCCTCGATGCTCGACTCGTCGACTGCCTTGCGCATGTGTTCGAGGAGCTCATCGGGGCTCTCGGCGTTGTCGATCACCGGGAAACGCAGCGTCGGCGGGGAGCTGACGACCACCCGGACCGTGTCTCCGATGAGCCGGGCGTCCAGATAGTCGCCGTCTACACGAAGCGACGACTCGATGACCGGATTCGACGGATCGCGCAGGTCGATGAGATGCATCGTCGTCGTCATCGAATCCCACCACGACGGGTAAGAGTCGAAGGTTTCGTAGTGGACCGTGGAGTGCTCGCGAACGAAGACCAGCGCGCGATCTCCGGAGAGGAACAGCGACGACTCTGCCCAGCCCTTGCTCAGGCTCAGTTCACCCACCTCGGACGGCTCCGAGCCCGTGACGTCCACGATCCGAAGTGTGGGGCCAGTAGCAGTCACGATGAGCCGGCCGTCGGTTTTCACGATGTCTGGCTCATCCACCCCCGCCTCCTGCACGTTGGTGGTGGAGTACGAGCTCGCGCCGTCGCTCGTCCCGGCAGACGTGTCGTCTGCCGCCGAGGCCTCCTCGGCGAACTCGAGGATGTCGCCTGGATATCCGACGTTGAGCCCCCACGGGCTGACCCGCTCCCGAGCCTCTTCTTTGAGATGGCTGAGCACCTCGGAACAGCTGCCGAACGAGACGAGGCCGGTGGCCGCGGCCTCATTGGCGGGAAGGACGCTGACGACGCCCAACGTACCTACGGCGATCCCACACCCGAGAACAAAACCCAATCGCTTCTGCATGCAACTTCGACGCCGCCGGGTGCCGGCCGGTTCCCACGGCAGGGCCGTGCCCTGCGAATTCGCGGCTCAGTGTGGCAGCGTGGGACTGGGCCGCATGGCAACGGTGTAGCGGACCGGGATGACCATATGCAGTGTTCCGTCAGCGGTGCGCATACTTTCGAGCACTGCTGTTGCCTCGTTTCGCGCGGTCTCGAGCTCGTCAGCCGGGATGGCGTCCCAGAATGCGATGGCGCCGTGTGAACGACTCCATCGCAGCCACTGCTCGGGGTCGTCGTAGACGATGTCGTAGGTGATGGTCTCGTGCTCGATGCTGGCGAAACCGGCGGACTCGAGCAGCTCGGAGATCGTGTCGTCGGACTTGAACGTTCCTCCCGACGGCGTGAGCTTGGGCATACTCCCTTCTGGGATGTGGCTGAACAGTGCTCGGTGGACGGGCGCCCAGTCTGGGTTGTCCGGACCCCAGGACGAGAAAGCGAGAACTCCGCCGGGCTTCAGACGCCGGTGATACTGGGTCACGGCCTGTGCTGGGTCGGGCAGGAAGAACAGAACCTGAGCTGCCAGAATGCGATCCCACCCGGCAGGATCAGCGGGCGGGTCCTCGGCATCACCCTGTTTGGCCTCGGCATGCGTCCAACCTCGCTCGGCAATGGCTTGTTCAACGCGTTCCACCATGCCGGCTGCCAGATCGATGCCCAGGACTCTGCCAGTGTTGCCAACGGCCTCAGCCGCGGGCAGCAGGGCCGCGCCGGTCCCACACCCGACGTCCAAGACGCGCATGCCGGGCTCGACCATCGCCTTTTCCACGAGCGTGCGTCCGAACAGGGCGAAGAACTCGGGCCCGACCTGTTCGTATTCGGCCGACGCGGCGTGGAAAGCGTCCGCTACGACGGTCTTGGTGTCCGGCTCGGACATGGGGCAACCTCTCGATAGTGCTGTTCGCTTGGAGATCGGCCTCGGCCAGGCCACTCGTAACAGTTGAGCTGGCAACGATACGGCCGTTCACGATAATGATAACCGCTACTGTCGCGTCGCCCGTCCGGCGCCGACCGTGGGGTGCCGTACGGCGTGAGCGTCAGTGAACCGCTGTGATCACCAGTTTCGGGACGGGCGGAGACCGCTGTTGATTCAACTCGTTCGCAATGGGTAATGCCATCTCGTGACCGTTTTGTTTGGATTGCCGGAACACACAGTGGAGGCGGCATCATGATCGTGCTAGGCGTAATACTGCTGGTCATAGGATTGGTGGCGAATATCGGCCTGCTCGTCACCATTGGCGTGATCCTCGCCGCGATCGGAGCCCTGCTCTTTGTCCTCGGAGCAGTCGGCCGCCCGGTGGGTGGTCGGAAGTTCTATTGGTAGCTGGCTGAGCACAGGTTGAATCCATCAGTAGATGGATCCTCTCTCATCAGTGCGGGATCGGTGTGGCCCTGGCTGCGCCGATCCCGCGCCCTTGGCGCGCATGATCAGGTTGCAAGATGGGGTCATGAATGTCGGAGACGAAGTACCGGATTTCGAACTTCCCGACCAGAAGGGTGAGACGCGGCGACTGAGCACCATGCTGGAGACGGGGCCAGTGGTGCTGTTCTTCTACCCAGCCGCAATGACCAAGGGATGCACCGCCGAGGTGCGTCACTTCCGTGATCTCATGGGTGAGTTCCGCGAGGTAGGTGCCCAGCCTGTTGGTGTGAGTGCCGACGAGGTGGACCGCCAGGCTGAGTTCGCGGCGCAGAACGACGTTCCGTACCCGCTGTTGAGCGACCCTGAGCGCATACTGGCGAAACAGTTCAGCGTGCAGCGACGACTGGGAATGGCGCCGCTCAAGCGGCACACCTTCGTCATCGGGACCAACCGCCGGGTCCTCGAGGTCATCCGCAGCGAGCTGAACATGGAAGCTCACGCCGACCGCGCTCTCGAAGTGCTGCGCACCACGTAACCGCCGACGATCACCGGGAAAGGCGGGGCACGATACGGCCGGCGACGACGATTCCCGCCGCGGCGAGACTGCTGGACAGAGCGAAGCCGGCCAGGTACGGCCAGGTGTTCGAGTAGGTCAGCAGCGCAGCGAACACCGTGCCGCTCAGGGCCAGGGCGAGAGTGGTGAACAGGGCGTCGGCAATCTGCATGGACGAGGAGTTGCGGCCTTGCTCCTCCGGCGTGGAAAGGGAGAGAACCAGCACGGACAGCGTCGGATACACCAACCCCATGCCGAGTCCGCCGAAGGCCCACAGGGCGATGCCCAGTGGGATGGGCACGGCGGCCACCACCAGCAGACCTGTACCGAATATTCCTACGGTCAGCAGCGTCATACCGATCCGGAGCCGCTGCCGCCGGTCGGGCAAGAAGCCGCGTCCTTGCAGCCACGAGGCGAACGACCACGTCACCGCGCTGATGGTGAGAACCAAACCGGCCAGCGCCGGGGAAAGTCCATGCTCCCGGACCAGGAGCAGCGGAATGAACACCTCGGCGCCGAGAAAGGCAGCTGCTGCCAGGCCTCGGAGCATCACGAGCGCGGGCAGGCCATGGGCGGCGCGGAAGGTGCCCGAAGGCAGTAGCCGGGCCACTGACATCGCGACCCCGATGCCGCCGATCCCGAGCAGAAGTGCGGCGACGACGATGGACGACTGGCCGGCCATGTGCAGGGTGCATGCGCTGAGGCCGGCCACTGTGGCCCAGGCCAGGCGCCCTGTAAGCAGGGCCGAGCGCAAGCTGCCTGATCCTCCTCCATCGAGCTGCCGGAGGCCGGGCCGCAACGACATTGTCGCCAGGGGCACGAGTCCGGCCACGCTGAGAAAGACCCACCGCCAGCCGATGTGTTCAACGATGAGCCCGCTGATCGTCGGCCCGATGAGCGCGGGAAGCACCCAGGCGGCGGCGAACGCGGCGAAGATCCGCGGGCGCAGGTGCTCCGGATACACACGCGCGACGAGCACGTAGAGGGCCACGAGCATCTGGCCGGAGCCGAGACCTTGGATGCCGCGTCCCACGGCGACCATGGCCATGGACGGTGCCAGCCCGGCGATCACGATCCCAGCGGCGAACAACGCCGAGCCTGCCAGGAGCGGTCGAGCCGGTCCGCGAGCATCTGTCCAGCCACCGGAGAAGGCCATCCCGATCAAGGAGGTGGCCAGTGGTGCTCCGAACGCAAGGCCATACAGGTTGAGACCACCGATCGCTTCCGCGACGGCCGGCATCGCCGTGGTGACCGCGAGCGACTGGTACGCCATCAGGGTGACCAGCGACACCGCTCCGACAGTGACCGCGGCATGCGCGCGATCGAAGATGCGTTCCGGTCCCGATGCGGGTTGTGCGGGTTCTACGACCGTTCGCGCGGGCCGGTCCGTCGTCGTCATCGGCCAGACACTAGGACCTCAACTTAACTTGAGGTCAAGGGGTGTGCTCAGGCGAGCAGCGCGGCGATGATCAGGATCGAGATGCCGGAGAGGAGAGTGGTGACGAAGATCGCGTCGCGCGCCAGGGCTACTCCGGTCTGGTAACGGACCGCGTACACGTACACGTTCTGGGCGCTGGGCAGCGCTGCGGCTATGGTCACGGCCAGCAGCCAGATGTCGTCGAGCCCGAGCAGGAACCGACCGACCAAGAACGCGACCACCGGCTGGACCACCAGCTTGAGAACGCTGATGAGCGCGACGTCCCGTGCCGAGCCGCCTGCCCCCGGCCGGGGAGCGCCGTGCAGTGAAGCGCCATACACGATCAGCGCCGCCGGAATTGCCAACCCGGCGACCAGTTCGGTGGGACGTTCGATGACGACCGGCAGCTCAGCGCCGACGGCCGACACCGCGATGCCCAGGAACGACGCGATGGTCACCGGATTGCGAAAGGGCAATGCCAGCACCGATCTCCACGTGGGCCGGCGTCCGGATTGGACGGTGTCGAGTACTGCGAACGAGATCGGCGCCATGACGACGAGCTGGAGCAGCATCACCGGTGCCACATACGAGCCGTCACCGAGCACATAGACCGCGATCGGGATGCCCAGATTGCCGGCGTTCACGTACGAGCTGGCCAGCGCTCCAACAGCGAGGGGCCCGGTAGGCCTGCGCCACAGAAACCGGGCGAGGAGAACGTACCCCGACGCCGCGATCACCACGCCAGATCCGATCGCCAGCAGAGCCGACGAGAAGAGCGTCGTCACATCGGCGGTCGAGAGGGTGACGAACAACAGCGCCGGGATGCCGACGGTGAAGACCACCCGGGACAGGACCACCTGGGCTTCCGTGTCGAGGACGCGCACACGCCCGAGGACGTAACCCAGAGCGATGACGATGGCGATGACGCCGAAACCCTCGAAGACGCCCTGCACCGTGTCCTTCTCTGCGTTTGCCTGCGGCCGCCCTGCTGGCGGCTGGCCATGTCACCAGCGTCAGCAGTCTATGGCGGCCGCGGGTCAGAAGGGTCAGCTGGGGCCGGGCCACCGCCAATCGCGCACCTCGGGGATGTCGGTGCCGTGTTCACGGGTGTAGTCACGGGCCCGCAACCGGGCGTCGACCATCTGCTGCCGTACTCCCGCGGCATTTCGGCCGAGCCGGGGCACCCGGTCGATGACATCGATCACCAGGTGATAGCGGTCCAGATCGTTCAGCATCACCATGTCGAACGGGGTGGTGGTTGTGCCCTCTTCCTTGTAGCCGCGGACATGCAGGTTGCCGTGGTTCGTGCGGCGATATGTCAGCCGGTGGATGAGCCACGGATAGCCGTGATACGCGAAGATGATCGGCCGGTCAGGGGTAAACAGGGCGTCGAACTCGGCGTCGGGCAGTCCGTGCGGGTGTTCACGGGCATCCTGCAGCCGCATCAGGTCGACGACGTTCACTACGCGGATCTTCAAGTCCGGGAAGTGTTCGCGGAGCAAGTCCACGGCGGCGAGAGTCTCGATGGTGGGCACGTCGCCCGCGCTGGCGAGAACGACGTCAGGATCAACGTTGCCTCCGCCGGTGCTGGCCCATTCCCAGATGCCGATGCCGCGTGTGCAATGGGCGACCGCCTCATCCATGGTCAACCATTGGGCCTGCTCTTGTTTGCCGGCGACGACGACGTTGACCAGATCATGACTACGCAGGCATTGGTCGTAGGTCGCCAGCAGGGTGTTCGCGTCCGGTGGCAGATAGACCCGGATGACGTCGGCCTTCTTGTTGACGACGTGGTCGATGAAACCGGGATCCTGGTGCGTGAAGCCGTTGTGATCCTGCCGCCACACGTGGGACGAAAGCAGGTAGTTGAGCGAAGGGATCGGCGCTCGCCATGGCAGTTGCCGGGTGACCTTCAGCCACTTGGCGTGCTGATTGAACATGGCATCGACGATGTGGATGAACGCCTCGTAGCTGTTGAAGATGCCGTGCCGGCCCGTCAGCACGTACCCCTCGAGCCAGCCCTGACACTGATGCTCCGACAGCATCTCGGTGACCCGGCCGGTGCGGGACAGATGCTGATCGGTGGGGAGTATCTCGGCGTTCCACGTCTTCCCGCCGGTCTCGACCGCACCGTTGAGCCGGTTGGAGAGCGTCTCGTCGGGTCCGAAGACGCGGAAGTTGTCCGGGTTCGCTTCGACGACCGCGCCGAGCCAGTCGCCGAGCACTCGGGTTGCCTCGGCATTGACGGCGCCAGGAGCGGGTACGTCGACCGCGTGGTGGCGGAAGTCGCCGAGTCTCAGGTCCCGGCTGAGCAGTCCGCCGTTGGCGTGCGGGTTGGCACTCATGCGCCGCTGCCCCGCGGGATTGAGCTGCGCCACGTCGGCACTGAGCATGCCCTGCTCGTCGAACAGCTCTTCCGGCCGGTAGGACCGCATCCATGCCTCGAGCATGTGCCGGTACTCTTCGTTGTCCCGGACACCGGACATCGGCACCTGATGGGAGCGCCAGCTATTGGCTACCGGCTGGCCGTCGACCTCTTGTGGCCCGGTCCACCCTTTTGGTGTCCGGAAGACGATGGCGGGCCACTGCACGGCGGTTGTGCTGCCCTTGCGGGCGTCTTCCTGAATCCCGGCGATCTCGTCCAGCACGGTGTCGAGCATTGTGGCGAAGCGCCGGTGGATGTCGGCCGGCTTCTCGTCATCGAATCCGGCTTCGAACCAGTACGGCTTGTGACCGTAGCCCTTGAGCAGCGACTTCAGCTCGTCCTGCGGAATGCGGTCGAAAAGCGTCGGGTTGGCGATCTTGTAGCCGTTGAGGTGCAGGATCGGTAGGACGGCACCGTCCTGAGCGGGATTGATGAACTTGTTGCTGTGCCACGACGTCGCCAGCGGCCCGGTCTCGGCTTCGCCGTCGCCGATGACGGCCGCGACGACCAGTCCAGGATTGTCGAAGGCGGCGCCGTAGGCGTGGGACAGCGCGTACCCGAGCTCGCCTCCTTCATGGATGGAGCCCGGTGTCTCAGGTGCAACGTGGCTGGGCACGCCGCCGGGGTAGGAGAACTGGTGGAACAGCGCGCGCAGCCCGTCCGCGTCGGGACCCACGTGAGAGTAGACCTCGCTATAGGTGCCCTCCAGCCACGACGCCGCGACGAGCGCGGGCCCGCCGTGACCGGGCCCACAGATGTAGATCATGTCGGCGTCGCGTTCGATGATGGTCCGGTTCAGGTGGGCGTAGAGAAAACTCAGCCCTGGGCAGGTGCCCCAATGGCCAAGGAGCCGCGGCTTGATGTGTTCGACCTCGAGGGGCTCCCGGAGCAGCGGATTGTCCAGCAGATAGATCTGCCCGACCGACAGATAGTTGGCCGCCCGCCACCAGGCGTCGATCCGTGCCAATGTGTCGTCATCGGGGGACCGGTTCTTGGATGCGTTCTTCCTCAGCATCGATCGAGGCTCCTTAGCGCTGTTGTGTGATCTCTACACAGCCTTGTATCGCCGCTTCCCACCGTCTACCCCCAAAGGTCCCTTCTTAGTCGGGTACCTTGGCGTGCCGATTCGGTCCTTAACGGACATATGTTTGTGTGTGCGCGTGCTTGTTAGGCAACCGATGCGGTTCCGGCATGGTGAGAACCCGGGCCGTATGACAAGCTGCGCTCATGAAGCGAACACGGACGCTGCGAGCGATCGGTGCGGCAGGCCTGGTGCTGGCGCTGACCGGTTGTATCAAGATGGATATGGACCTGACAGTCAACGCTGACGACACCGTCGACGGCACGATGATCTTCGGGTTCAACAAAGAGATGTCCGACATGATGGGCGAAGAAGCCGACATGTTCGACGGCATGATGGACGAGCTTCTCGATATGGATCTCGGGGAGGACGCACCCGACGACGTCACTGTCGAGCCCTATGACGATGGCACCTTCATCGGCCAGGAGATGACCTTCCAGGGAGTGGCGCTCGACGAGTTCGGCGGCGACGACGCCACGTCCGAGTTGCGTCTGACCCGCGAGGGCGACGAGTTCGTCTTCGAGGGCGACATGGATATGTCGGACACCGGAGAGATGGGTGACATTCCGCCGGGCATGCTCGAAGGCATGATGGAGTTCGACATGCGCGTGAGCATCACGTTCCCGGGTGAGGTGCTCGAGCACAACGGCGACTTGAGTGGCACCACCGTCACGTGGGTGCCCGAGATGGGTGAGACCAACGACATGTACGCCCGGGCCAGCGAGTCTGGTGGTGGCGGCGGCATGCCGGTCTGGTTGTGGATCGTGATCGGCGTAGTTGTGGTGGCCGGGCTGGTGGCCTTGCTCTTCCTGTTCTCGCGCGGCAAAACTGAGCCGGCGGTAGCGGGTGACGCGCCGGCACCGCCCCCGTCGCCGGAGGGTGCTGGTCCGGTACCGCCCGCCCCCGGTGGAGCGGGTGCCGCGGCGGCCGCCGCTCCACCGGCCGCGCCGGTCGGGGAGCCAGCGGTCGACGAAGCGCCGGCTCCGCAGGCAGCCGAGCCCGTGGACGAGCCTCCGGCCCCAGCCGACGACGTGCCGTTGGCCGCGCCCGGGCCCGACCCGTCGGCGGCGCGGGAACCTGAGGCCGCACCGGCGCCGGATGCTGAGCCGGAGGGCTCGGCCGAACCGGCCCCGGACGCAGACGAGGCCGCCGGCACCGGCGAGCAGGAGGAAGATCGCTAGGGACGCGGACCGGAAGTCCATACGGGCTCTCCGTGGCCCCTGCTGAGGATCGATGGACTCTCCAGTCAGATCGCCGCAGCCGTAGGTCCTGATCGGGTGTCGTTCGCCCACCTTGCCGGTGGGTGAGCGGCACCCGATTCTTTTGTTGAGCGGCGGTGCTGTTCGGCGGTCCTCTGTCGCTGCCGACGCCTGGCACCGGTGGGGTCACACGACGATCTTCACGGCAGATGTGTCACGCGTCGTGTGAGTCCCAGGCGGATCTGAGCGGCGCTCCTTGCCACGACCGCTCGCACAACCTGCCGAACCGTCCTCTGGGCCGGAGTCAATCACACGGCTGTTCACACACGTAGGCGCGCGATGCCGCCGTACCGGAGGTATGCCGACTTTGAGGTCAGCACGAACTCGAAGTCTGTCGGCCGCACGACGGACGTCCAGTGTCGAGCACCAGCCCGAGTCCGCATCGCCTACCAGGGAATCCAGGATCTGTAACGTCCAAGGCAGCAAGGTGGCCCGGCAGGCCGCAAATGCAGCCCCGTCGGTTATCCACAAGCGTGGCCTAGGACAGCGCCAAGTTGTCCACATCGCGCGGCAGTAGTCTGGCGGTTTGGTACGCAGTGTGACGTGATGAGGGTATGGATGTATCGACCGGAGCTGAGACATACCCGGATTGCTCCCACACCGGGACCCCTGATCTTGCTCTGGTAGAAACCGCCCGCGATCAGTTCGGGACGTTCAGCCGACACCAGGCGTTGGAATGCGGATTCACCCGGCACCAGATCGAGTCGCGCCTGGCGAAGGGCTATTGGGTGGTTGTCCATCCGAAGGTATACCGAGTCGCCGCAGCTCCACCGACGCGAGCGTCCCTGGCTGTCGCAGCGCTTCTGTACGCCGGCGATCAAGCATGGTTCAGCCATGCCACAGCAGCCCGGCTGCAGAATGTCGATCCACTGATCCCTTTGGATCGGACGTGGCTCACGGTTCCGGCGCGTGTGCAGCGCACGCCCCGACCAGGACTTGTCATCATCAGGTCCCGGCGAATCGACGGTTTCACCGGTGTGGCACATGGCCAACCGGTGCTCAAGATTCCGCGCACCGTCGTCGACCTTGCGGGCATTCTCGACGACACGGCATTTCGGCGTCTCCTATATGACGTGCTGAACAGGGACGTTGCCAGTATTGACGAACTGCTGGCGGCTGCCGAGGATTTCGGCGGCAAGTCAGGGATAGCTCTTGTCCGCCGTACCGTTGACGAGTTCGATCCCGCCTTCGAATCCGGTGCTGAGTATGAAGCGGACGAGTTGTTCAGCGGCGCCGGGTTGAGTTTCGAGCGGCAGTACGAAGTTCACGACAACGGGATTTTGCTGGCCCGCCTGGACTTTGCTGATGCTGTGATCAAGCTTGGCGTCGAGATCGACGGTGCCCGGTTCCACTCCTCACCGGGAGCGCGCTTCTACGATCGGGAACGCGATCGGATGCTGGCGCGCCTGGGGTGGCACATCGAGCGCTTTAGCGTGGACGACATCCGCCGGCGCCCGCAGTCCAGTCTTGGACACCTGCGAGCGATCTACCAGCACAGACTGAGCTCCGTCCAAGCAGCTGCTTGACAGGCATCCGCAAACGGCTCCGTGCAATGAGGCGCATCGTCGGTCCGTGGGGCCGGCGACAACAACATGCCCGCCCCCGTCCGGTCGTGTGATCGGTCGTGTGACGTATCGCCCCTGGACGGCCGCCTCGCTCGGTCGTGTTGCCGGTCGTGGGCCATGTTGCCGCTCGGAGCGGTCGGAACTCACACGACTTGTCGCACACCGGTCGTGAAGATCGTTGTGTGACCAGGCAAGGGCGGTTAGCTGGTCCGGGCCGGTTGTGAAGGCTGCCCTGTTGAGGCGCCCGGGATCAGTCGCGCGTCAGCGTGAGGAGGAACTCGACGAGGCCCTCGTCCTCCACCCGGACGAACGCAAGATTTGGCGGGTCCACCTCGAACTCGGCGAATGTGATGGGGACTGAGCCGGCTACCTGTACGGCATCACCGGATTGTTGCAGGTCGAGCCGGGCCTCCACCTCCCGGGTGACATCCCTGATGGTCAGCTCGCCGCTGGCGGTCAACGTGATTGGCTCGGCAGCGCCTGCGAGATCGCCGACGGGAACCGGCTCGGTCAGCGTGAACGTCGAGGTGGGGTACTCGTCTGTGTTCATGATCGACCCTTGGAACTGGCCGTCGCGGCTGTTGCTGTCCGTGGTGACCGTCGTCATGTCCACGACGACCTCTCCGGACGTGGCGGCGCCGTCGGCCACGACTATCTCGCCCGTCACGTCGGGGGTGCGGCCGACGACGGTGTTGTCGAGGCCGTTGAGGACTTCGTCGACGCGGTAGCCGGCCTCCGATCCGTCGGCGACAGCCCACGTGCCGTCCAGGATCAGCTCACCGTTGCCGGAGTCATCGTTGGCCTCGCCCGGCGTCGCCGAGTCCAGCACGAACGGGTCGGGTGCGTCCGCACTGAAGACGTTGACATAGAGCCAGGTGCCCCCAAGGACGAGCGCCGCGGCACCAGCCAAGCCGGCAAGAGCGATGAGCAGCCTACGTCGGGTCTTCGTGGGCAAAGCCATGGAAACGCTCCCTGGTCTGTGTGGATGTCCTGGCTGTTCTACGGTGAGTCTGGCTCACGGGATTGCGTGCCGGGTGACCGGTGCCGTCGACGCTGCTGCTTCCGATCAAGGCGGCGGTCCGGAGATTCGGGAAGAAATCCCGCCAGTCTGATGCGCGGCGAAACTCTCGCTCCCTTCATCCCGCCAAGTCGTGAAAATTTTCTGCACGGAGACCGCGACAAGACGTCAATCTCCTGTCATGCTGTCGCCAGATTCACCCGGGCATTCCAACCCCCTGGAGGCCCCAGCCTTATCGGAGGTGCAGTGATGTGTGAACCAACAGACGGCCGCTCGATCACCCGGCGCGGAGCCATCGGCGGCGTAGCGGCCGCCATCGGAGCCGTAGCTGTCGGCTCGGTAGTGACAGCCGCGCCCGCTCACGCCTACAACTGGACGCGCACCATGCGCCGGGGCGACAGCGGCAACGACGTCCGTGAGCTCCAGATCAGGGTCGCCGGCTGGGCGGCAGCCAGCGCTTCGCGCACGTTCATCGCCATCGACGGGCAGTTCGGCCCGGCCACTGAGGGCGCCGTGCGCCGGTTCCAGTCCGCCTACGGGCTGACTTCCGACGGGATCGCCGGTCCGCAAACACATACCCAACTGAATTGGCTCGAGTCCTCTGACGGCTCCACCCGGCACTTCGCCTGGAGCGAGTTCCATTCCCGCGACGGTAGCGGCTTCGGCGGAGGCAGGGTTGGCACGTCAACCGTGCGGGAGAACGTCCGGCGTCTCATGTACAAGCTCGAGGCGGTTCGCCGCAAGGGCGGAAACAACGCCTGCATCATCAACTCCGGGTTCCGCAGCGTCTCACACAACAGCAATGTCGGCGGGAGCTCGAACAGCCAGCACATGTACGGCATAGCCGCGGACTTCCGCATCAGCAACAGGTCCGTTTCGCAAGCTATCTCCTACTGCCAGACCAGCGGCTTCAGCGGAATTATCCGCTACAGCAGCCACACCCATGCCGACAGCCGGGTCGAGTACGCCTACGGCGCGCAGTCCTGGTACTGGGCCACCTGACCAGAGGTTCTAGGCTCGCAGGAGGAGCAATCCGGCTAGCACGGTGAGGTAGCCCACGACCAGTGCCGCGAGTGCGACGACATGCGCCGTCTCGCGCTTCTGCGGTGGGTGCTTGAACATGGGCTCACCTCCGTGCTCAGGTGAGTTCGGAAGGCCGAACTTTTCTCTTTAGGCCTCCATAATGGCACACGTTTGCCGTCAACACACGGGGCGCGCCTCCCGGAAATGATCCGGGAGGCGCGCCCCGTGAGCTGTCGCGCCTGACCTTGTCGAGTTCAGGCAGGTGTGATGAGGCCGTTGGTCTTGCTCTTGGCCGTGGTGAACCTGTCGGTGACGTCGGCCCAGTTGATGATGTTCCAGAAAGCCGCGACGTAGTCCGGCTTGACGTTCTTGTACTGCAGGTAGAACGCGTGCTCCCACATGTCGAGCATGAGCAACGGCACGGTGCCTACGGCGAGGTTGCCCTGGTGATCGTAGAGCTGCTCGATCACGAGGCGCTCCCCGATGCTCTCCCACGCCAGGATGGACCAGCCCGAACCCTGGATACCGAGTGCTGCAGCGGTGAAGTGGGCGCGGAAACCGTCGAACGAGCCGAAGAACTCGTCGATGGCCGCACCGAGCTCCCCGTCGGGCTTGTCGCCACCTTCGGGAGACATGTTGTTCCAGAACACGGTGTGATTGACGTGCCCCGCGAGGTTGAACGCGAGGTTCTTCTGAAGCTGGTTGACGGTGTCGAGCTTGTTGTTGGCCCGAGCCTCTTCCATCTGCTCCAGAGCGGTGTTGGTGCCGTTCACGTACGTCTGATGATGCTTGGAGTGATGAAGCTCCATGATCTGGCCGGCGATATGCGGCTCGAGCGCACCATAGTCGTACGGAAGGTCGGGCAGCGAGTAGGTAGCCATGCGTCAAGTCCTCTCATCGATGAGCTGCACGTACAACATGCTCATTGCCAAACCTACGCCTGACTATTCCCGTTCGATGAGGGTGGGCGTCACATGTGTACAGGATCACTAGTCTTCCGCTGCCGGCACGGGGGTGTCCCCAACCGGGTCCGCCTCAGTGAGCGTGATCTGGATCGCGCGGAATGTGTCCGGGGTTTTGCGCAACACCATCAGCTTGGGAACCGGCACGGGAAGATGTGGGGGAACGACCAGGTTGCGCACTGGCTGCAGGCGGGAATCGGCCAGCACCTGGCTGACCGCGGCGCGGTCACCGCCGCACACCACGGCGTCCAGTGAAGCGAGGTGCGGAAGCAGAATCCGGGCGGCGACGTCGGCGGCCGCACCGAACGCCTCGCGGGCCTGCTTGTCCCTGCGCCGAGCGAAACGTTGCTGGGACTGCCCGCCGGCAGCTGTTCTGCCTTGGACATGCCGAGACCCCACCTTGGAATCGAGCAAGGTCCGGCCGTCGAAGACACCGGCCGCGTAACCGCCACGCCGGACGAGCACTACACCCACGGTGCGATCACGGCACGCGTGTTCGATCAACCCGGCGTACGGCACGCCCTCATGGCGCGCGAGCGGGGCGAACGGCACCCGGCAGCGCGCCTGTGAGCCGTCTGCGGCGCGTACTGTCACGGTGTCCGGCGTGACACTGTGGTCAGCTGGGCCGTGCCTGTCGATGAAGCCGGCCAGCCAGCGTTCCAGCCGTTCCGGCGGCACCGAGATGTGTTTCGTCGGCATCCCATGAGCATGCCTGATTCCGCACGTCCGGCACGACACCTGGAGCGGCGAATGCCAGCAGTCGGCCAGGATTCACCCTGCGGGACGTTGCGGACAGCTGGCGTTCGGCGGAATCTGGGAACGACAGCCGGGCAGCTGGCGAGGATGCCTCAGAGACGGGTCACTTTGGCGTTCGGCAAAGTGATGGTTTGAATACCTGCGCCGAAGTCGACATGAACCTTGTTGTGCGTGCCGAGTCCGATCACCCGTCCGACACCGTGGCGGTCGTGGGTAAGGAGATCGTTGACACTGAACTGCTCCACGGGCTCTGGAGCGACCGGTTGGAAGGGACTCGAAGGCAAGACTCGTCGATTGGTCGTGCTAGAGGTCATTCTCATAGTGTGCGCCACGACACACCCGTATGTGTAGCCCTCACCGGTAAGAATCTTGATGAGCTGGGCTTTTGCCCCCCAACCTGTCCGGACCAGGTCGCGTTGCGAACTGATGCATGACAAGTATCAATGCGAAGAGAACTGCCGTCGTGGCCACGACGCCGAACGCGCCGCCGGTGTAGGCGCGGATCAGATCACCGCGGTCGGGTGATCCTCCTCCAGCCAGAACGTCCCCGGTGCTCGACAGCGCCGAGGCGGCCAAGAGGCCGGTCACGAAAGCGACGATCAGCATCAGTCCGCTGACGATGGTCGTGGGGACAATCGCGGAGTCCGGCGGGCGTACCCGCTCGGAGCTGCCGATCGCGGTGATAATGATGGTCAGGCCCGCCCAGGCCATCACGACGGTCATGGCGGCCACCACGTCGGACGGCCGGTGCCACTGGCCGATCATGGTCGCTACGCCGGTGGTGGCGGCGTAGGTCGCGGCCAGAATCGCGACCAGTGGCCGCGCCGGCCGTGGAACCACGAGCACAAGAGCGGCTGCCACACTGGCGGCCACGGTGGTGTGCCCGCTCGGCAGGGAGTTGCTGACGGCCCCTGCGGTATCGGCGAGATCGGGGCGGTCCAGGATCACATGCTTCAGCGCCTGGGTGGTGACGTTGGCGCCCCCGACCAGAACCGCCACCTCGAGAGCTAGCAGCCAGCGGCGCCGGATGACGGCGATCAGCGCGGCCGCGCCGAGGACGACGACGATGAAAGGCACGGAGACCACGTCGAGCACCGGTTCGGCGGCATTCCACAGAGTGCTCTGGCCGATCTCCGCGCCGCGGAAGGCGACGTTGTCCAATCGCTGCCCGGTGCGCGTATTGACGAAATACTGCCAGGTCAGAACGGTTCCGGCGACACCGGCGGCGAACATGAAGAAACCAAGGACGGCGGTGCCGACACGTGGGGAGAATCCGTGCACGTCAGCGGCCCCGTGTGGAGACTGTCACCGTCAACTCGCGGAGCTGGTTGGTGATGAGGCGTGGTGTGGTGAATGCTCTGTGGCCTCGCATCGACTTCCTCCCCGTGCGTGCGTCGGGAGCTACCGACGCGTTGTCCCGATGGCGGGACCACTCACGAGAGTATGTAACTACGCCCGAAATACCAGCCGACGCGCGGCTTTGATGTATCGGCGGATGGCGGCGAGCTGGACCGCCCGGTTGAGCGGCCCCGCGAGCTTGGTGTACCACTGCGCCGGCCGGCTGAACGCGGTGACGGTGAACCAGACGGCTTCCGCGTCGTCGATCTCGACGATGAACGACTCTTCTCCACTCTCGGGATGCCCCGGCAGTGTGCCGTAGGCGAATCCGATCCGGTTGTCCTCCTCCACTGTCCAGACGACGCGGCAGGGGAAGCGCAGCCGTACCGGGCCGACACCTACACCGCAGATCACCTCGACGCCGCTGGCAGCGCGGTCGGCCGTCGCGTCGACACTCAAGCCGGAGCCGCGGTGTACACCCCATGTCATGGCTCCATCGGCGGCTGCGTGGAAGGCGGGCCGGCCGTGCCCGATCCGCTCCCGGAGGCGGACATGGTGGTAGCCGCCGGGAAGGGTGTCGTCGTCGGTGGAGCCGACCTCGGGATAGGTGAATTCGCGCGTCACAGCACCCCACGCTACCCGGTGCTCGTCAGTGGGTTGTGGTCGTTGATGCGCGACCACAACGCCCTGACGATCACCAAAATACAGCCACATCGCACTGACGATCACCGGGCTGCAGGGTTATGGAGAAGGGGTGTACGACGAGGGCTTGGAGGTTGAGGAAGGGGTGGGCGATGAGGGGTTGGAGGGGGAGGAAGCCGGGGTGGAGCTGGGGTTGGAAGCGGGGGCGGAGCTGGCGGTGGAGCTGGGGGGAGATCGGCGGAGGAGTGGGCTGGCTGTGACCGCCAGGCCGGCCAGCGCGACGACCGTCACCAGGACCAGGCCCGGGCGGAACTGGCTGAGCGACTGTTCCATGGACTCGTTCACGCCGTGTGCGTCAACGGACATCAGCGCTGTGCTCAGGGCCAGGACGAGCGCCGCACCGACTTGTCCGGAGGTCTGGACCAGTCCGGCCGCGAGTCCTTGCTCGGAGTCTTTGACCCCGGCTGTGGCCTGAACGTTGATGGACGGGAATCCGAGCGCGAAACCCACCCCGAGCAGCACGACGCTGGGCAGGATCACGGTGAGGTAGTTCGGGTCGGTGTCGATCCGGAAGAAGAACAGCACGTACCCGACGCTGAGCGCGCTGAGCCCGGCAATGATCAGCTTGGGTGTCCCCACCCGGTCGATCATCCGGCCCGCATACGGCGCGGTCAGAACAACGAGCACACCAGCGGGCAGCAGCGCGAGCGCCATCTGAATCGGTGACCACCCGAGCACGTTCTGCAGGTACAGCGTCATGATGAATTGGAAGCTCAGGAACGAACCGAACAGGGCGACCAACCCCACATTGGCGCGTACGATCGAGCCGACGCGTAGGATGCCGAGCCGCACTAGAGGGTGCGCCACCCGCCGCTCGATCATGAAGAACGCTGTCAGCAGCGCAATCGCCAGGATGAACGACGCGATGATGCCGGGGTGGGTGAACCCGGTTTCCGGCGCGGACACCACGGTGTAGACGAGCAGCAACATGCCACCGGTCAGAGTGGTGGCGCCGCCGACATCGTAGCCGCCGGTGGCGGCCGGGCGGTCGCGCGGGATGAGCATCAGACCGGCGATCAGCGCGGCGGTGGCGATCGGCACTGGGAAGAGGAAGGTCCACCGCCAGCCGATACCCGTCATCAAACCGCCGACGATCAAGCCTGAGGAGAAGCCGCTGGCGCCGAACAGCGTGTAGATCGACAACGCCTTGTTGCGGTCCCGGCCTTCGGCGAATGTCGTGGTGATGATCGATAGGCCGGTGGGGGCGGTGAACGCGGCGGCGACGCCCTTGATCAGTCGCGTCGCGATGAGCAGGCCGCCGTCGTCGACGATCCCGCCGAGCAGCGACGCGACCGCGAAAACGCCCAGGGCGATCAGGAAGACCTTGCGCCGGCCGAGCAGGTCGGCGGTGCGCCCGCCGAGAAGCAGGAGGCCGCCGAAGCCTAGTACGTAGCCGCTGACGATCCATTGCAGGGCGGTGGTCGACAACCCGAGTTCGGCGCCGATGGACGGCAGCGCCACTCCCACCATGGATACGTCGAGGCCGTCCAGGAAGAGAGCGAGGCAGAGGACGGCGAGTATCCCCCACAGACGCGGGGTCCATTGCTGTTGTTGAGGGCTCGATGGAGCCGTGCGGATAGCC
The DNA here is from genome assembly GCF_010122465.1 of Phytoactinopolyspora mesophila. Lineage (NCBI taxonomy): Bacteria > Bacillati > Actinomycetota > Actinomycetes > Jiangellales > Jiangellaceae > Phytoactinopolyspora > Phytoactinopolyspora mesophila. Next base: position 29,054 of record NZ_WLZY01000011.1, read on the forward strand.
GTGTCAGTCACGAGGAGGAACATTACATGCACGTGCATTGAATGCACAAGCATTAAATGTATGTGCAACGAGTCGTCATCCGGTGTTAGAATCCTCGCTGTGGTCCAGACGCGGGAGCACCAATTGGTGGAGCAGTGGCGTGAGCTGCTGGCCTCCTATAACGAGATTGCCATTGCCTTGGATCGCGACCTTCAGGATCGGCATGGCATCGGGCTGAGTGAATTCGAAGCGCTGGACCGGCTGGTGGATTCCGGCGACGAAAAGCTGCGCATGCTGGACCTGGCGTCGGGCATGTATCTGAGTCAGAGCGCGCTGTCGCGGGCCGTTGCCCGCCTGGAGCGGGCCGGCCTCGTGGAGCGAGCGATGTGCGCGGACGACCGTCGCGGCATTTTCGTCAAGCTCACCGTCGCGGGCCGGGCGAAGCACGCTGAGGCATCGGCTACGCATCGTCAGGTACTCGCCGCACACCTTCGCTGAAGGCCACGGCTCACCCCGGGTGTACCGACCACGCTGGGACCCGGGCCGGGCGGCCGCCTCCCAACCCTCGCCGGTGATCGTCAGGGCGTTGGGGTCGAATTTGGGGGATGGTCAGTGGGTTGTGGTCGCGATGGCGCGACCACAACCCACTGACGATCACCGAACGGGGGACCCGAGGGTTCAAGGCCCGGAGTGCCAGGCGGGGGCGGTGCTGGATTCGCGGAACATGGCGTTGCAGGAGGTCTGCAGCTGCTCGTCGGCCCACATCAGATGGTGCGGGGCGGCGTTCGAGCACACCACCGTGCCCCAGGCGCCGACCCGGGCGGCGGTATGCACCGCCAGCCGGCACATCTGCGCGCCTACCGGGCCTTCCTCGAAGGAGCCGTGAGCAGGTGTGTAGCCGATCCAGCCCTCGCCCAGCACCAGGGGAATGCCGCGGGACAGCGCGAAGTCGGCGCCGGCCTCGATCCACTCCACGAGCTTGTCTTCCATGCCCACTTTGTGTGTGGCGTAGCGCTCGTAGAGCCAGCGGTCGTAGGCCTCGACGTCACACCAGTCGTGCAGGTAGATCTCGGGCTTGCCGACAATGGTCGCCCGTAGCTTCCAACGTTTGTCCGCCGGCGGCAGCCAGTCGGCCAGGTCCGGCGCACCGTCGCGCAGGAACGTCGTGCGCACGTCGTCCTGGGGGAAGTCCGCGCCGTCGCCGCGCAACCGGTAACGCTCGACCATCTCTCCGAGCACCCCGTAGATGTACGGGTGGAAGACGGCGACGTCAACGTTGCGGGCAACTCCGCGCAGTTCGGTCAGGGGCACGCGGGCGTAGTTGACCGTGACCGGGACGGTCGGGTGCCGGGTTTTGAACGTATCGAGCCCCCGCTCGAGCCGGTCGCGCAGGGCGACGACGGCCGACTGCTCGCTGGGCAAGCCATCGGTGAGGTATCCGGCCTGGACCTCGTTGTGGAGCTCGACGAAGGCGACCCGGTCGGCGAGCTCATGACTGTTGAGCAGGTCCATCAGGTCGGCGTGCGCCTCGGCGAGGACGGCCGCCCGGGCGTCGGGCTCGACCGCCATCAACGCGTCGAACCAGGCTGGGTCGGCCGCGAAGGAGGAGCTCTGCTGGTACTCCCAGCTCGAGACGATCACATAGCAGTTGTGCCGTTTGGCGGCGCGGAAGAACTCCAGCAGGTGCTCACGGGCGTCAATGGTGGTGGTCGCCTTGACGTCGTACCAGCGGGTGCGCTGCGCGTAATCGCCGCCCAGCGGTTCCAGCGTCAACGCCGACGTGTCCACGCCGGAGCGGAAGAGCAGGAACGGCATCGCGCAGATCCGCACGGTGTTGTAGCCGAGCTCCACGGCCCGGGCGAAGGCCGCGTCGAGATCCTCGAACGGCTCACCCGGGCCGGTGCGTGTGTACCAGGTGAAATCCCATAGCGAGACGGTCAGGCGCTCGGGGAGGTGCGGGGGCAGTGGAACGGGGGTGTACACGGCGTGAGCTCCTTGACGACGGTGGGCCGCGACTCGGTGGTGGCGTGGCCGTTCATTTGTTGGCCCCGACCAGGAGGCCGGAGACGAAGTGTTTCTGGAACATGAAGAAGACGATGGCTGTCGGCACGGCCGCGAGCACGGCACCCGAGGCGACGACATTCCAGTTGCTGACGAACCCGCCCTGAAGGTTGAGCAGGGCGGCGGTCACCGGGAACTTCGCCTCGCTGCGCAGCACCGTGATTGCCCAGATGAGATCGTTGAAGATCCACGTTGTCGCGAGCGCGGCCAGCGCGGCCAGCGCCGGGCGGCACAACGGCACCATGATGCGTGCGTAGATGCGACCCGCGCCCGCGCCGTCGACCCGGGCCGCTTCGAGTATCTCGCCGGGGATGCCGCGCATGAACCCGTAGAGCACGAACGTGTAGAAGCCGAGCCCGAAGCCCACCTGGACGACGATCAGCGCCAGCAGCGAGTCGTAGATCCCCATCGACTCGGTGATCCGGGCGACCGGGATCAGCAGCACCTGCGGCGGCAGCAGGTTGCCCGCCAGCATCGCCAGCAGGATGGTGCGGCGGAACGGGATGGCGAACCGGCTCAGCGCGAAGGCGGCGAGCGAGGCGAGGAACAGTGAGGCGACGACGGCGACCACGGTGACCACGGCACTGTTGACCAGGGCCCGGCCGATCCCGCTCTGCAGCGCCGTGGTGAATCCGTCGAAAGAGAACGACGCCGGCAACGAGCCCAGCCCGCGCCGTGTGATGTCGTCGAATGAGCGGAACGCGACGGTCAGAACGAACACCAGTGGTGCGATCCACAGCAGGGTGAACGGCGCCATCACCGCGTGGAAGACCCATCCGCGACGGCGCGAAGGGGCTGCTTCCGGCCGCGCGACGCCGGGCGAGGCGGTGGAGGTCTGTACGGCCATTGCTCAGTCCTCCCTGGTCGCACGGACGAGATAGGTGATGATGAACCCAATGGCCAGCAGGAAGATGGTGACCGCGATCGCCGAGCCGTAGCCGAGGTTCACCAGGGTGAAGCCCTGCTGGAACATGTAGGTGCTCAGCAGTTGCGAGCTGTCGTAGGGGCCACCGCGGGTCATCGCCCAGACGATGTCGAACGTACGCAGCGAGTCGATCACCGTTACGGCGAAGATCACGGTGTTCACGCCGCGCAGCTGGGGGAAGACGACGTAGCGAAAGCGTTGCCAGCGGTTCGCGCCGTCGACGGCGGCCGCTTCCTCGAGGCTGGGGTCCACACCTTTCAGCCCGGCCAGGTACAACACCATGATGTAGCCGACCTGCCGCCATACGGCGGCGATGAGCACCGCGTACAGGGCGGTGTCGGGATCGGCGAGCCACTGCCGGGCCACCCCGTCCAGGCCGATGAGCTCGAAGGTCGAGTTGATGGCGCCGTCCGGTTGGTACAACACCCGCCAGAACAGGCCGGTGACCACCAGGGAGAAGACCATCGGCAGGTAGATGGCGCTGCGATACAGCCCGACGCCGCGCCGCGGGCGGTTGAGCACCACGGCCAGGGTCAGCCCCATGATCACCGAAAGGCCACCGAAGCCGATGGTCCAGATCACGGTGTTGCTGGCGGCTGTGCGGAAGACGGGGTCATCGAGGAGGTTGGCGTAGTTGTCGAACCCGACGAACTCCGCCGCCCCGACCCCGCTCCACCGGGTGAGTGACAGCCAGAAGCTGTTCATCGCCGGCCAGAAGACCCACGCCAGTTCCACGGCGAGCGGGATCAGCAGGAACAGCCAGACGATCCGCGGTACCCGTCCGCTGGAAGCCCGCCGGCGACGGCTCACCGGCGGGGCTTGCTGGTCAGGCGTGGTGGCCAGGTCAGGCTGACTCACGCGTCGAACACCCGCTCTGCTGCTGCCTGCCAGTCGGCGAGGATGGCGTCCACGTCGTCGGGGTCGTCGAGGAAGCGGGTGAGTGCGGTGTCGGCGGTGGCCTGCAGCTCGTCGCTGGAGTCGCGGTTGAAGAACTGGGTGATCTCGTCGGTCTCTTCCAGGTGTGTGATGCCCTTCTGCACCAGCGGGGAGAAGCCCGAAGTGTCGACGTCGGGCGACGTGGGCAGGTTGGACGAACCAGCTAGCTCGATGAACTGCTGCTGGTACTCCGGGGCGGCCAGGTGTGAGAGCAGCGCCTTGGCGCCGTCCGGGTTCTGCGAGCCGGACGCCGCGAAGTAGCCGTCCGTCGGCGCTTCCTCGCCGACCGGCAGCGACGGGTCGATGATCGGTACCCGGAAGAAGTCGACGTCGTCGACGTCCTCCTCGGGGAAGGCCTGCGTGATGAACGCGCCGATCAGGTACATCGCGGCGCGCTTCTGAACCAGCGGGGTGACGGCGTCCTGCCACGAGTAGGAGCGGCCGTTCGGATCGATGAACGGCAGGAGCTTGGCGTACTCATCCATGACGGCGCGCACTTCGGCGCTGTCGAAGGAATGTTGTCCGGCCAGCAGTTCGCGGTGGTATTCCGGGCCGTTGACCCGCAGATTGAGGTAGTCGAACCAGCCGGCGGCGACCCACGGCGTGCCGCCGGTGCCCATGGTGAGCGGGGAGACGCCCTGTGCGTTGAGCGTCTCACAGAGCGCGAGGAAGTCGTCCCAGGTCTCGGCCGGTTCGACACCCCATTCCTCGAACGCCGACGGGCGGTAGAAGACGCCCCACCAGTAGTAGTTGGTCGGCACGAAGATGGGGGTTCCGTCCTCGGTGCTGGACAGGCTGCGCAACGCATCCGAGAAGCCGGCACACGCGCCGTCGCCGGTCCAGAGATCCGACAGGTCCAGCAGCAGACCGCGGGCGGCATAGTCACGCGCGACCGAACCCGCGTACCAGGTCAGTACGTCCGGCGGGTTCGAGGACGAGAGGTACGTCGGCAGCTGCGCCCGGTAGTTCTCGATGGCGACGGTGTTGAGGGTGACATCGCCGTCGTAGGCGTCGATCAGGGATTCGAGCGCGGCCCTGGGCTGGGGGTCGGAGAGGCTCGACTGCAGTGTGACCGGCCCGGTGCTCTCGGGCGTGCCGTTGCCCTCAGGGCTGCTAGCGGCATCGCCTTCGTCGTCGGAACCGCCAGCGCCGACGCAGCCGGTGAGCAGACCGGAGACCCCCAGCGCCGCCGAACCGGCTAGGAAGCCGCGCCGAGACATACGAGACGTGGTCATCGTGCCCTCCTCATGCGCCGGCTTGGCGCGTCCTGGTTACGTTGCGGACATCTTGGTGTCACTCAGCCCGCGCTGTCAAGAAATAGTCATACAAAATGCTTAATGCTAGATTCCTCCTATGCTCCGAACAACGCAGCGTTCCGTGTACCGCGGAATCCACGGATCTGTCGTCGCTCATATCGGCGAGCAGATCATCCGGGGCGACATCTCCCCAGGTGATTCGCTTGATCCAGCACAGATTGAGCAGGACCTCGGCGTGAGTCGCACCGTTGTGCGCGAAGCCCTCCGGGTGCTGACCGCCAAGGGGATGGTTGAGGCCCGGCCCAAGAGAGGCACCCACGTTCTGCCCCGCGATCACTGGTCCCTGCTCGACGGCGATGTCCTGCAGTGGCAGCTGGCGAACCGGAACGACGAGACGTTCATGCAGAACCTGTCCGAGGTCCGCGCCATGGTCGAGCCGGCGGGAGCGCGGCTGGCCGCCGAGCGTCGTACGGACGCCGACCTGCAAGCCCTGAGGGACGCCTTCGACGCGCTCGCCGACCCGCATGCCGGTGGCGACGAAGTGGTCGAGGCTGACCTCGCCTTTCACCGGCTGCTGCTTTTCGCCGCACACAATGAGCTGCTACAGCGTATGGAGATCGTCATCGAAGCCGGTCTTCGGGTGAGGGACCTCCTGGTACACGGTCACGGGACGTGGGCGGACAGTGTCCCCGCCCACGCGGCGGTGCTCGAGGCGGTGGCCGCCCAGGACGGCCCGGCGGCGGAGCGTGCCGTGCACCACCTGCTCGACCAGGCGGACCGTGACGTCCGGGCGTTGCTCGACGACCCGGCCGACGGCGGCCCGGATCAGCCCGGTAATGGCGAGAAGGCGACCATGAAGGAGCCCGATGAAGATCACCGACATTGAAACGTTCGCCGTCGCCCCACGCTGGCTGTTCTGCCGCATCGCGACCGACGAGGGCATCGTGGGCTGGGGCGAGCCGATCGTGGAAGGACGTGCCGAGACCGTCCGGGCCGCCGTACACGAGCTGGCGGACTATTTGATCGGGCAGGATCCGCTGCGGATCGAGGATCACTGGCAAGTGCTGTCAAAGGGCGGCTTCTATCGCGGTGGGCCCGTCCTCTCCAGCGCGCTGGCCGGACTCGATCAGGCGCTCTGGGACATCGCCGGGCAGGCATATGACGCGCCGGTGCACGCGCTGCTGGGCGGTCCGGTGCGGGACCGGGTGCGGATGTACACGTGGATCGGCGGGGACGAGCCGGCGGAGATCGGCGAGGCTGTGGCCGAGAAAATCTCGCAAGGATTCACCGCGGTCAAGATGAACGGCTGTGCGGTGATGTCCAGGCTGGCCACGGTCCGAGAGACCGACGCCATGCTGGCCCGGTTGCAGGCCGCGCGGGAAGCGCTGGGGCCCGACCGCGACGTCGCCGTCGACTTCCACGGCCGGGTCAGCACGGCCAATGCCCGGCGGGTGCTGCCACTGCTCGAGCCGTTCCACCCGCTGTTCATCGAGGAACCCGTGTTGCCCGAACACGCTGGCAAGCTCGCGGCGATCGTCGCCGCCAGTTCCACACCTATCGCGATGGGTGAGCGCTGTTACCACCGCAGTGAGTTCGCCGGTCCGCTCCAGGCCGGCGTGAGCGTGGTGCAGCCGGACATCTCGCACGCGGGCGGGATCTCGGAGGTACGACGGGTCGCGGCGCTGGCCGAGATCTACGACGCCGTGCTCGCGCCGCATTGCCCACTCGGGCCGATCGCACTGGCGGCCAGCCTGCAGGTGGCCTTCGCCACGCCGAACTTCCTCATCCAGGAGCAAAGCCTCGGCATCCACTACAACGTGGGCAACGATCTGCTGGATTACCTCATCGATCCGTCGGTGTTCCAGTTCTTCGACGGGTATGTGCAGCGGCCCATGGCGCCCGGGCTGGGCATCCAGGTGGACGAGGCCGCGGTGCGACGGGCCGACGAGACCGGGCATCAGTGGCGCTCGCCGGTGTGGCGGCACTCTGACGGCAGCTTTGCCGAGTGGTGAGCCATGCGGCCGTATGAGGGCAAACTGGCGGTCGTGACCGGCGCCGCGGCCGGCATCGGAGCGGCCACGGCAGAGTTGCTGGTTGCTCAGGGTGCGCACGTCATCGCCGTCGACGTGGACGCGGCCGGTCTGAATCGCATCACCGGCGATGGGTACACACCCGTGCGCGCGGACGTTGCCACCGAGGACGGCTGGGCCCGGATCGTCGCTGCCGTACACAGCGCCGGTGAACGCGTCGATCTGCTGGTCAGCAACGCGGTCCGGCAGCTTCCGGCTCCGGTGCAAGACACGAGCCTGCGGCAATGGTCGGCACAACTCGATGTCAACCTCACCGGTGCGTTTCTGGGCGTGCGTGAGCTGCGTGCAGCGTTGATCGAGACCGGGGGAAGCGTCGTTCTCATCTCGTCGGTGCATGCCGTGGTGGGTCTGCCGAATCATGCGGCGTACGCGGCATCCAAGGCGGGCCTCGCCGGATTGACCCGGCAGCTGGCTGCGGAGCTCGGACCCGATGTGCGGGTCAACTGCGTCCTGCCCGGCCCGATCCTCACCCAGGCGTGGGACCACATCGACGACGCGGCCCGCGAAGCCAGCGTCCGTGAGACCATCGCCGACCGGTTCGGACGGCCCGACGAAGTAGCCTCGGTGATCGCCTTTCTCGGCTCGTCCGGGGCCAGCTACGTCACCGGCGCCAGTATCGTCGTCGATGGGGGATGGAGCGTGTTTAAACGCTCGTCATGACGCCGGGCCGCGAGTAGCGTGATCGATGTGACACGTATCCTCGTTCCGTACCACCTCGACGAGCACCTGCCCGACCTCGACGTGCCGTTCCGGCCGGACGCCACCATCACCGCTGAGCTGCCCGCCGGAGACACCTGGGAGCGGATGGCCGAGCTGTACCGGCACGTAGCGGAGGCGGTCGCCACCGACGTCCGCACCGGGACCGCCCCCGTCGTCCAGTCCGGAGACTGCATGGTCTCGCTCGGCACCGTCGCCGGTGTGCAGCAAGCCGGCGTTTCGCCGAGTGTCGTCTGGTTCGACGCACACGGCGACGTGCAGACCCTGGAGACGACCACATCCGGCTACCTCGGCGGCATGCCGATCAGGGTCCTCACCGGGTACCGGCCCGAGCTGATCGCCGAGCCCCTGGGTTTGCAGGCGTTAGCCGAGGAGCAAGTGCTGCTGGTCGACGCCCGCGACCTCGACCCGCCGGAAGCCGAGTTCCTGGCGTCGTCACCGATGACCCGGTGCCCGGTGGACGACGTGTCGGAAGCGGTGATTCCGGCCGGGCCGCTGGTGCTTCATGTCGACTTCGACGTCGTCAATCCGGACCAGTTGCCCGGAACCCTGTTCCCCACGCCCGGCGGGCCGGGGATCGATGCCGTCATGGCCGCGGTCGCCAGAGTGCTGGATACCGGCCGGGTCGTCGCGCTCAGTCTCGGCTGCACGTGGCACCCTGGCCAGGGTACTGCCGACCAGATAAGTCCACATCTCGAATCAGCTCTCGCTCCGGGGCGCTGAGCCCTTGCGGCGTGGGTGCCCGGCGCCCGCCGGAGCAACCACGCCGAGGCCGAACTCGGCGGCGATCCGGCGCAGTTTGTTCGGATTCATGATGCCGTAGATGGCCTGCACATGTCGTCCGTCGTCGTCGATCTCTACCATCCCCACCGCATACAGATGATTGGCGTCGTCGTACAGCAGTGCGGCCGGATCCCCGTTGACGGTGACATAGCGCGCTCGGAGGGTGAGCAGATCACGCTGGATCGTGTCTGAGGTCAACAGCCTGGTGACCTTGTCACGGCCGGTGATCACCCTCCGCGCGGCCGGCACCTGGCCACCGGCATCCGTCCACATCTCGACGTCGGGTGCGAGCACCTCCATCAACGCATTCAGGTCGCCCCCGACCGCGGCGGCGAGGAAACGTTCCGTGACGGCCTTGCGGACCTCCTGCTCGACGGCGACCCGAGGCCGGCGCGCCTGCACGTGTTCTCTAGCCCGGTGCGCGAGCTGGCGGACGGCCGACGGGGTGCGGCCCAGGATGGTGCCGATCTCACCATGGCTGTAGCCAAAGGCCTCCCGCAGGACGAAGACGGCTCGCTCCAGGGGCGTGAGTGTCTCCAGCACCACCATCAGCCCGAGCGACACCGATTCCGCCTGCAGCGCGCTGTCTTCGGCATCGGACTCGGTGACCAGCGGTTCGGGCAGCCATGGGCCGACGTAGGACTCACGGCTGCGCTGCAGGCGCCGGAGCCTGGACAGCGACTCGTTGACCGCGATGCGCACCAGGTAGGCGCGCGGGTTGTCGATCAGCTCGGATTCAGCACGTGTCCAGGAGAGCCAGGCCTCTTGCAGCACATCCTCGGTGTCAGCTACATCGCCCAGGATGTTGTAGGCGATGGAGAACAGCAGTTCCCGGTGTTCGGAGAAGATTGCCGTCGCCTGCTCCATGGCCGTGCGGTCCATCGTCGTCCCCTATGCAGCTCGTCGTGTCAATCTCATCACAAGGACGCTTGCCGGGCGGGAAATGTGACATCGACCGCACGGCAGGCAGCCGATGTCACATCCCGGCCGCCTGATGCATCTCGGATGCATGGTGACGATGCTGCACAACAAGGAACGGACTACACCTGGGCCACAGGGCAGGGGCATGCTCGCCCGGCTGGCGGCCCTGGTGATGCGGCGCCGCAGGGCGGTGCTGGTCACGGTGGTGATGCTGGCGTTGATCGGCGGAGCGTCAGGGTCGACGCTGTTCGACCGGCTGTCCGCCGGAGGCTGGAACGATCCCAACGCCGAATCCGGCCAGGCCGCGGACATCCTCGAAGACGTCTTCGGGCAAGGCCAGCCGAATCTGGTGCTGCTGGTCAGCTCCCCGGACGGCGTGGACGAACCGGCCGCCGCCTCAGCCGGTACCCGGCTGAGCGAGCGGCTGGCCGCCGAGCCGGGCGTCGGGGATGTCGCGTCGTACTGGTTGTCCGGTCAGGCACCCCAGATGCGCAACGCCGACGGCGACAAGGCGCTGATCCTGGCGAATATCGAGGGTGATGCGACAACGGTCGACAATCGGCTCGTGGATCTGATCGCTGACTACGGGGGCGACTGGGACGGGCTGCACATCCAGATCGGCGGCTACGCGATGTTCGAACACGAGCTGACCGAGCAGAGCGAACGCGACATCATCAAGGCGGAACTGTTGGTGTTCCCGGTGACGATGCTGGCCCTGGTGCTGATCTTCGGAAGTGTTGTCGCGGCTACCCTGCCACTGGCCGTGGCCATGGTGACGGTCCTGCTCGGCATGGGTGTGATGTGGGTACTAGCGGATGTCACCAGCCTGTCCGTGCTGGCGGTCAACGTCGTCACCCTGCTCGGACTGGGTCTTGCCATCGACTACAGCCTGCTGATGGTCAACCGCTACCGCGAAGAGCTGCGCGGTGGGCGCGGAGTCGCCGAGGCGATCAGCATGACGATGCGCACCGCCGGGCGCACCGTCGTCTTCTCGGCGGTCACGGTCGCGATCGCGCTGTCGGTGCTGGCGTGGTTCCCGCTGGCGGCGCTGCGGTCGGTCAGCTACGCCGGCATCGCCACCGCCTTGCTCGCCGGCTTCGCTTCGTTGACGGTCCTGCCGGCGCTGTTCGCGGTGCTCGGTCACCGGGTGGATCGCGGCCGGGTATTCCGGCGCCGGGCGCGTCGTCGTGGCGAGCCGGACGGTGAGCAGGCTGTCGAGAACGGCTTCTGGCACCGGCTGGCGACCGTCGTGATGCGCCGGCCGCTACCGATCGCCAGCATCGTCGCGGTCTTCCTGCTCCTGCTCGGCGCGCCGTTCCTCAACCTGAAGTTGGGCGAGGTCGACGAGCGCACCATGCCCGAGTCGGCGGAGTCCCGACAGGTGGCCACGGCCATCCGTACCGAGTTCGGCTCCGGGGAGCAGAACGCGCTGCAGGTGGTGATGCCGGAGGCGACCTCGGATGCCGGCGTCATCGCCGGCTATGGCGCGGAGTTGTCGGGCTTCGACGGCGTCGCCCGTGTCGATACGGCCACCGGCAGCTACGTGGGCGGAGGCGAGGCAGTTCCAGCCGGCCCTATGCACGAACAGTTCGCTCGAGGCGACGCGGTCTACTTCTCGGTGGTGCCGGCAGCCGGTGAGCCAGAAGACGCCCAGCGCCTCGTCGACGAGATCCGGGCCGCCCCTGCGCCGTTCCAGACGTTGGTCGGTGGTCAGCCAGCGATCACCGTCGACGGCAACGACGCATTGACCACCTGGTTGCCGTACAGCCTGGCCACACTGGCCGTGGTGATGGTGATCCTGTTGTTCTTGCTGACCGGCAGCGTGGTGTTGCCGTTCCTCGCGATGGCGCTCAGCCTGCTGAGCCTGACCGCCACGTTCGGCGCGCTCGTATGGATCTTCCAGGAGGGCAACCTGTCCGGGCTCCTCGGCTTCACCGTGACCGGCAGCCTGCCCGGGACGGTACCCGTCATGCTGTTCGCCGTGGCGTTCGGCCTGGCTATGGACTACCAGGTGTTCATGCTGTCGCGTATCCGCGAGGAGTATGAGCGAACCGGGGAGAACACGCGCGCGGTTGCGCTGGGGCTGGAACGGATCGGCCGGATCGTCACGGCGGCGGCGGTGCTGATCTCGATTGTGTTCCTCGCCTTCCTGATCTCCGACATCACCTTGATGAAGGCCTTCGGGCTCGGACTGCCGCTGGCAGTGCTGCTCGACGCCACCCTGGTGCGCGGTGCGTTGCTGCCTGCGTCGATGAAGTTGCTGGGGCGAGCGACGTGGTGGGCGCCGGCGCCGCTGCGGCGGTTCCACGCGCGGTTCGGTCTCCGTGAAGGCGACCCAGTGACGTCGTCGCCGCTGCGCCGAACAGGGTGAGCTCGCTCAAACGCCACCGCGGATTACTCTGCGTGCCGCGGATACCAGCTTCTCGGCCGCCCGCATGACCCGTGTGACCTGCTCTGCGGTGAGCATCCGCGTTCCGTAGTGAGACTCGTCCTTGATGTCGAGCGCAGTCGCCAGCGCTTGACTGAGTTCGCGGGTTCGTCGTTGCTGCGCGGCCGGGTTTCCTTCGCCATAGCGGATCTCCTCGAGCACCTCGATAGCTTGGCGGTGGTCCTGGCCGCGGGCCCGTTCGCCCAAGAGCTTGCAGCACAGGGCATCACTCGCGGCAATGGCGGCGAGGACTGCGACACCTGCTGCTACGTGGTTGTAGTCATAGTCAGTCGGCTTGCCTTCCTCTGAGGCCACCAATTGCGCCGTCGCGAAGAAGGCTTCGGCATGTCTCAAGCGCGTGCTCGCCTCTGCCGGGGTGCACGCGCGACGGCGCCCTCTCGCGTTCATCCGAGCTCCATAAGTAGGTCCCGTAGGTCTCGGCCATGAACCGTTACGGCGTCGCGCTGCCATTCGGCAACGATCTTCTCGTCGGCATGTACGAGGTCGACCAGCCCGCTCCAGCTCCGGTCAAGTACCTGCAAATGGTTGCCAGTCCATCGATGGATCTGCCCACGCACGTCGTGGAGCTGTTGCATCCACTCCGGCTCGTCGCCGGCCAGGCCGGTAGGCCGGATGACCAGGAGGTCGATGTCGCTATGCAGGCCGCCGTCCCGTCGGGCGGCCGAGCCGAACAGCGAGGCGTTCACTGGTATTAAACGCCACTGGCTGATCGATTCGCCGAGAAGCCGGGGAAGTGCTTCGCGCGCGGCGAGCAATGCCTGCACCGCCGGGTAAAGTACGTGGTCGCGGTTCAGTTCGTACAGCGCCGGCCGGGTTGCCGGCCCGGTATCGGTCACCAAGCCATGCTCGATCAGTTTTTCGAGTACACGACGCACCCCTGCCGCGGTGCCGATGCCGGCGGTTCGACGTACCTGCTCGGTCGTTGCGCTACCGCGCCGCGAAGCAAGTGAACGCAAGACGGCAATGGTCAGTCGCGACGTGAGGGCGGTGGGAGGTTCAGTGAGATCCACGTCGACTCCAATGATACGGATGTATCTTTACAGATACTCTAGTATCTCTATTGATACTCGAGTATCTCAACCATGAAGTTGTGATACCCCCGTGAACCCGCTCACGTGACACTAGAGACGCGAGACGTGGTCAACGAAGCGGCGCATGGTGGACTCGTCGCGCACGGCGATCCGGATCCAGCCGGGACTCAAACCGGGAAACGTGTCGCCGCGGCGCACAGCCCAGCCGGCGTCCCGCAGCCGCATCCGCAACTCCTCGCCCTCCGGGAATCTCACCAGCAGGAACGGTGCCCGCGGGGAGGGGACGACGTCGCCGCCGAGCCGCCGCAGCTCATCGGCCAGCCATTGCCGCACCGGCTCGTCGGCGCGCGCCAGCCGGTCCGCTTCATCGAGGGCGGAAGGATGCACACAAGCGCGCATCGCCTCGGCGGCCGGGCTCGAGACCGACCACGGCGGCTGGACATCGCGCAGCCGGTCGATGATGTCCGCTGGTCCGAGTACGTAACCGGCGCGGATACCGGCCAGCCCCCAGGTCTTGGTAAGGCTGCGGAGCACGAGGAGGCCAGGTAGGTCGGTGCGCTCGGCCAGCGACTCCGGCTCGCCGGGTACGGCGTCCATGAACGCCTCGTCAATGACGACGATCCGCCCCGGCCGGGTGAGCCGCTCGATAGCCGCGGCGGGATGCAGCACGGAGGTGGGATTGGTGGGGTTCCCGACGACGACCAGATCGGCGTCGTCGGGAATCCTGTCCGGATCAAGGACGAACCCGTCCGTCGGGCTGAGCAGGACTCGATCCACCACGTGCCCGGCAGCGGCGAGCGCCACCTCTGGTTCGGTGAATTGCGGATGTACGACGACGGCGTGCCGCACGTCGATCCCCGGCCGCAACGCACGCGCGATCAGCGTGAACGCCTCGGCGCCGCCTGCTGTCGGGAGCACGTCGGCGACCCGCCGGCCATGCCGGGCAGCGATCGCGTCTCTGGCCGGGCCGGCATCGGGGTAGGCGGCAATGTCGTCCAGGGTGGCGATCAGCCGCTCGCGCAACCAGGGCGGTGGCATACCAGCACGAACGTTGACGGCGAGGTCGATCAGGCCGGGGCCGACCTCGGCATCGCCGTGGTGGGTCAGGTCGGGAACCGGTGCCGGGCTTGCGTCCTGCACACCGTGCGTCATGGCGCTCGCCGCGCAGGACGCAACGGGGCCAGGGGTGCGGGTCGCCTCACCACTCGATCCCCCGTTGCCCTTTCTGGCCGGCATCCATCGGGTGCTTGACCTTCGAGGTCTCCATGACCAGGTCAGCGGCCTCGATCAGGCGGGGGTGCGCGTATCGCCCGGTGATGATCACATGCTGCTGGCCCGGGCGGTTGGTGAGGACGTCGACCACTTCCTCGACGTCGACCCAGCCCCAGTGGATCGGGTAGGTGAACTCATCGAGCACGTAGAGCGTGTGCCGCTCCGCCGCGATGCGGGCCGCGATCTCCCGCCAGCCCTCAGCCGCCGCGGCCGCGTGGTCCTCCTCGGAGCCCTTCTTCCGCGACCACGACCATCCCTCGCCCATCTTGTGCCACTCGACCGGACCGCCCTCACCGGTCTCGTCGTGCAGTCGGCCCAGGACTCGGAAGGCGCCCTCCTCGCCGACCCGCCACTTGGCGGACTTGACGAACTGGAACACACCGATGTCCCATCCCTGGTTCCATCCGCGCAGCGCCAGCCCGAAAGCAGCCGTCGACTTCCCCTTCATCTCACCCGTATGCAGGATGACCAGCGGACGGTTGCGGCGCTGCCGAGTGGTGAGCCCGTCAGCGGGAACAGTGGTGGGTTGACCTTGAGGCATGTCTAAGCCGCCTTCCGTTGGACCGAATGTGCACGAACGGCCGAGGTGAGAGTGGACGCAGTACTGCCGGCCGCGACACCGTCGAGGACCAGATGCTCGGCACCGAGATGCGTCGCCAGCGTCGCCGCCAGCCCCAGCCGCACCACACCGGTTTCGCAATCGACGACGACGGCGCCGCCGCGGGCCCGATGCAGCTCGCGCGCCAGCATGCCCGCCGCGGCCCGAGATCGCTGGACCGCGTCCTCTCCCGACGTGGCGCGCCCGTCGGTGACGACGACCACGAGTGGGCGCCGACGGGGATCGCGTACGCCTTCGAGGCTGACCACCCGCGCTGCCTCGGTCAGCCCTTCGGCCAGGGGCGTGCGCCCGCCCGTCGGCAGGGACTCCAAGCGGGATGCGGCGGCTTCCACACTGGTGGTGGGTGGGAGGGCCAGGGTGGCTTCGCCGGCGCGGAAGAGCACCAGCCCTACTTTGTCCCGGCGCTGGTAGGCGTCGAGCAGCAGGGAAATCACTGCGGTTTTGACCTCGCGCATCCGCTGCCTCGCGCCCATCGAGCCGGAGGCGTCGACGCAGAAGAGCACCAGATTTCCTTCGCGGCCCTCCCGGACGGCCAGGCGCAGGTCTTCACGGCGCAGCTGCACGATGGTGCTCGAAGGCCTCTGCCGGGAATCGGCGCGTTCGTCGCTCGCCGCCAGGGCCTTGCGGGCTGGTTGGTGAGCAGCGGCTGCGCTCAGCGTCGCGAACAGGTGGATCCCGCCGGTTTCCTGCTCGACCGGACGTCTGGAACCGACTGTGCGGCCGTTGGGTGTGATCGCTCGGGAACGGCGTCCCTCGGCGCCGGAGCCATGTCCGGGAACGGTCAGCAGGCGCGCGCGAAAGGGCTTCTCGGCCGCCTGGACGTCACCGCCGGGAATGCTCCCCGGGATGCCGGAGCGTTGCGGTTCGGCATCCGCTGTGGCCTCGGACTGGGGCGAGGTTTCGCCGGGTCGGCCCGGATGACCAGGCTGGTCGCCGTGCTCCTGGCGGTCAGGGCCATCTCCAAGGTCGCTGTTCTCGCGGCCAGGGCCACCGGGATCGTCCGGCCCTGGATCGTCCGGCCCTGGATCGTCCGGGTTCGAGTCGTCTGGGCCGGGATCATCCGGATCGTCCGGTGCGGCATCGCGTAGAGCCTGGTCGAGTTGCTCGTCATCGATGCCGGGAGCATCGAAGGGGTTACGCCGGCGCCGGTGTGGCAGCGCGAGGCGCGCCGCGGCTCGCACATCCTCGGTCTCGACGACGGTCCGGCCGGACCATGCCGCATGTGCGATCGCCGTCTGCGCCGTGACCAGGTCGGCCCGCAGCCCGTCGACCTCGAAGGCGGCACACACCTCGGTGATCTGGCGCAGGGCGGCATCGGTCAGCACAACATCGGGGAGCCGTTGCTGGGCGGCGGCGATGCGCTGAGACAGCCGGCGCTCGTCGTCGGCGTACCTGGCGGCGAAGCCGTCGGGGTCAGCTTCGTAGGCCAGCCGCGCACGGACCACATCCGCCCGTAACGCAGGGTCGCGGGTCGCGGCTACCTCCACGGTCAGGCCGAACCGGTCCAGCAACTGCGGCCGAAGTTCGCCTTCCTCCGGGTTCATCGTGCCGACCATCACGAACCGGGCGGCGTGCGAAACCGATACGTTCTCCCGCTCTACTTTGGCGCGGCCCATAGCCGCGGCATCCAGAAGGACGTCGACCAGGTGATCGTGCAGCAGGTTGACCTCGTCCACATAGAGCACGCCCCGGTTGGCGCCGGCGAGTAGACCGGGCTCGTAGGCGGTCACCCCCTCGGTCAGGGCACGTTCCAGGTGGATGGAACCGAGCACCCGGTCTTCCGAGGCCCCTACTGGCAGTTCGACCAACCGTGCGGGCCGGTTGAGCGTGTCCGCGGCGTCGGTGTGCGGGCCGTCCGGGCAGTCCGGGTCCGGGTCTTTCGGAGCGCACGAGAACCGGCACCCAGCCACGGCATCGACCGGTGGCAACAGGCTCGCGAGCGCGCGCACCATGGTGGACTTCGCGGTGCCTTTCTCACCGCGGACGAGCACGCCGCCGGTGGCCGGCGACACCGCCGACAGCACGAGCGCGAGTCGCAGATCGTCCATGCCGACGATCGCGGTGAACGGGTAGCCGGAACTCATATGCCCTCCGGGGTAGAAGCCGTAGGTGGTGTTTCTGATGGACCGTTGTTCCCGTGGCGCAACGGGCGCGCTGTGCGCAACTCGTCGACGACCTGTCCTTCACACAGATGGTCGTCCACGATTCGCTGAACCGCATCCGGGTCGAGATTGGTGTACCAGACGTCCTCGGGATGGACGACGACGATCGGACCGAGATTGCACGGCACCAGGCAACTCGTCTGAGTCACCAACACCGCGTCGTCGTCCTGCTCGCGGGAACGCAACGCCGTGGCCAATGCCTTCGCGACTCCGGCACTGCCGTGGGCCGAACACCGAGGACCTCGGCACACAAGAACATGCCGGCGATGC
Organism: Phytoactinopolyspora mesophila; assembly: GCF_010122465.1. Taxonomy (NCBI): domain Bacteria; kingdom Bacillati; phylum Actinomycetota; class Actinomycetes; order Jiangellales; family Jiangellaceae; genus Phytoactinopolyspora; species Phytoactinopolyspora mesophila. The sequence continues at coordinate 46,525 of NZ_WLZY01000011.1, forward strand.
GCGGTGATCTCGGACCAGTTCGGGCTGCGGAAGGCGTCCGGCGACTCCGTCACCGGACGCGATGGCCCCGAGGCCGCCGCGGCCAGGGCCGCCACCATCTCGGCAGCCTCACTCACTCCGGCGCCGAACCGCACCCGCATCTGCTCGCCCGGATCCTGCGCACCCGGCTCCATGTCTGTGGTCGCGCTCGGCTCCATCCAATGGGCGACCGCCTTCCGTGCCCACGTCTCGAGATAACGGTCCCGGGGAACTTGGGCCGGCAGCACCACGACATCGCTCGCGCCGTCGGCCCGGCACTCGTCGAGGGCGCTGTGGATCGAACGTTCGCCATGGTCGAGCAGCGCTGGTCGCACCGACATGTCCAGATGGTGACTCAGGCGGGTGGCCAGATCGGCGAGTGTCTGTTCAGCCGTCGGAGCGCCTAGCGCCCGCCCGACCAGGACGATCTGGCGGCTCACGCGATCACCCCCTGACGGGCTGCTTGTCGTGCTCTGCGTGCCGCGCTGTCCGCGGGTTCGGGTGGGTGGAACGTCAGCAGCGGACGGCCGGTTCGCGGGTGTGTGCCGATGTCGGCCTCGACGTCGTAGACCTCGCGCAGGAGTTGCGGCGTAAGTACGTCATGTGGAGCGCCGCTGGCGACGACGCGGCCCCGTTGCAGGACCACGAGGTGGTCGCAGAACATCGCCGCCAGGTTGAGGTCGTGTAAGGCAGCGATCGTGGTCAGCCCGGCATGGCGCACGAGCGCCAGCAGCGAGAGAGCGTGGGCGATGTCGAGGTGGTTCGTCGGTTCGTCCAGCACCAGGAGCTCGGGTTGCTGGGTGAGTGCGCGGGCCAGATGGACACGCTGCTGCTCGCCCCCGGACAAAGTAGCCCATTTGCGGGTCGCGAACTCCACCATGTCGACTTGCTGAAGCGCATCGAGTGCCAGCGCCCGGTCCTGCTCGGAGTCGCCCTGCAACGCGGAGCGGTAGGGAGTGCGCCCGAGCAGTACGACGTCCAGGACCGTCACGTCGAGATCGGTGCCGGCGTGCTGCTGAACAACGGCCAATTGCCGGGCCAGGTCACGGCGGCGGAGGGTCGCAAGGTCAGTGCCGCCGAGGTGGACAACGCCCCGGTCCGGTTTCGACAGCCGGGCGATGGCACGCAGCAAGGTGGTTTTCCCGGATCCGTTGGGTCCGAGCAAACCGGTGATCTCGCCCCGGCCGCCGTGCATGTGGATGCCGTCGACGATGACGGTTCCTTTGACGGACCAGCTCAGGTCGCGAGCGGTCAGCCCATCGGCAGCTGCTGCGGTCACGGTTGTGTCGCTCATCCCCGCACCTGCCTCTTGCGCAGAACCCAGATGAAGGCGGGCACCCCGATGATGGCGGTGACGACACCGACGGGGAGTTCGCGTGGGTCGAAGATTGTGCGAGCCATGGTGTCGACCCAGAGCAGGAACACACCACCGAGCAAGGCGGAGAGTGGGAGAACCAGGCGGTGATCCGGACCCACGAGGAATCGGACGGCATGCGGCAGGAGTAGGCCGACGAAGCCGATCGAGCCGCTGACAGAGACCAGCACGCCGGTCAGCAGTGCGCAGGCGACGAGCAGTGTCCAGCGGATCCGGTTGACGTCGATACCCAGGGACGCCGCCGCGTCGTCGCCGAAGGCGAACGCATTCAGGGTACGGGCATGCCACAAGCAGAGCATGAGTGCCGCAACGAACACCACGGAAGCGATCTGCAGCGACGACCACCGGGAAGCGGCCAGCGAGCCGGAAAGCCAGAACTGGACATCCTGAGTTGCGTGCGGATCAGCCACCCAGAGGATGACGAACGAGGTGAGCGCGCTGCACAGGGCACCGATGGCGACCCCAGCCAGGATCATCCGGACTGGGGTGAGCACGCCTGAACTCTGTCCGATCAGCAGAACCAGCACGAATGCGCCCAACGCGCCGCCGAACGCGCCGAGCGACACTCCGAACAACCCACTGCCGAAGCCGGCCACGATGACGAGGACAGCGCCGAACGACGCGCCGGATGAGATCCCGAGCAGGTACGGGTCGGCCATGGGGTTGCGGGTGAGGGTCTGCATGATCGCACCGACAACGGCGAGCCCGGCGCCGATCAGAGCCGCGCTCAAAGTCCTCGGCAACCGCATGTTCCAGATGACGTCGGCGCGGATGTCGGACGGATGCTGAGCGCCGAGCCCGAAAGCCTCCACCTGCAGGAACGACACGCCGAGCCGATCGGTGAGTACGGTCCATACCTCACGGACCGAGATGCCGGCCTGGCCGAGCGTCACGGCGACCAGAACCGAGCCGACCAGCGCTGCCACCGACACCGCGACGATCACACCGTTCCCGACGCTGCGGCCCCGGGATGCGGCCGGCTGTTGTGACGGTCGTCCCTTGATGGATGGCTCAGCGCCGCGGCCTTCCGTGGCTTCCGGCGCCGGAGCCGCGCTCATCGTCCGGCGGCCGATTCCCGGGCGGCGTCGGCCAGCGTCCCCACCGTGGTCACGGTCTGGATACCGGGGGTGGTGGCGGCAAACGGCAGCGTCACTATCGCCTCGTCTTGCACGGCGCGGAGCTGGCTCAGCGTCGGGTCCGAATGCAGGAAGTCGAGTTTGGTGTCGATGTCGCCGTCACCGAAGTCGGCGATGACGATCAGGTCCGGATCGCGCTCGATGACCTGTTCCCAGCTGGTGTCCGCCCAGTGGCCGCCCAGATCGTCGAAGATGTTCTCGAATCCGAGTGTCTCGATGATCATGGCTGGTGCGCCGCAGCATGCACCGGCGAACGGTGCGTCGGTGTTCATGTCCCACCAGAACACCGACTGCCGGGGGAGTTCCCCGATCGATTCGAGGGTGTCTTCCAGCTGTTGCCGCTGCTCGGTGACCAAGTCCGCGGCCGCGTCTTCGACGCCGAAGACGGCACCTATCTGCTCGATCTCGAACCAGATGTCCTCGATGTCCATCGCTTCGTCGTCTGGTTCGTTCTCGCAGCGCCCCACCGAGAGGTACGTCGGGATGCCGAGCTCGGTGAAGTTGTCCCGGCTGCCCAGGGCATCGTCCCGGTATGCGCTGGGGTAGGACGCGTAGACGAAGTCCGGTTCGAGGTCGAGCAAGGCCTCGAGACTCGGGTAGTCGCGGTCTACGAGAATCTCTACGGCGGCGAAATCGTCAGCTACCTGCGGCGCGACGTACTCGTCGGGCTCGCCGGCCACGGCCGCGATCCGGTCCTTGAGGCCCAGCGCCAGCAGGATCTCGGTGACCGGTTTGTTCAAGGTCACTGCTCGTTCCGGCGGGTTGTCGACCGTGACGTCGATGCCGCAGTTCTCGATGGTGAGGGGACCGTCGTCCGCGGCGGCCGGGGGATTCTCCGCGGTGGCGGTGGGCGCGGCGCCGTCGTCGCCGCCGCACGCGGCGAGGAGCAGAAGACTGATGGCGCCACCGGTCGCGATACCGAGCTTGCTGGACCGCCTCATCGGATGGCCTCCAATCCGTCAACGAGATCCAGAACCGCGCTGACGTTTCGAATCCCGGGTGTTGTCGCGGAGAAGGGGATCACGACGAACCGCTCCTCCTGGACGGCGGGCAGTGCTTCTACCGCCGGCGTCGACTCGATCGCGGCACGTTTGTCGTCGGCTGTGCTCCAGTCCGCGTCCACCAGGACGATCACGTCCGGCTCCCGTTCGACGACTTGCTCCCAGCTGACCTCGGCCCAGGACCCGGACTCGTCGGGGAAAGCGTTCTCGACCCCGGCCGCATCCATGATCATGCCGGGAGCCCCGCAGCACACCCCGACGCTGGGCGCGTCGAAGCCGTTGTCCCACCACATGACCGTGATGTCCGACACGTCGCCTACTGCGCCGAGCGCGGCTTCCAGGTCTGCACGCTGGGCCTCGACCAGCTCCTGGGCGGCTTGGCCGGCACCGAACAATGCTCCGACGTCGTGGATCTCCTGCCAGACCGTCTCGATACTCAAGGGCTCGTCGCCCGGCCGGTCGGGACAGGCGCTGGGCGAGAGATAGCTGGTGACGCCGAGCTGGGCCAGCTCCGATCGCTCACCCCCGTTCTCCGGCTGAAAAGTGCTGGGATAGGACGCGTACACGATGTCCGGCTCCGCATCGAGCAGCCGCTCGGCTGACGGATAGGAGTCCGCCAGCACCGGGATCTCGCCGTACGCGGCGGCGAGCTCAGGAAGGATCTCGTCGTCCATGTATGCCGTACCGGCCATCCGGTCCTGTAGTCCGAGGGCGAGCATCACCTCGGTGGCGGCCTGGTTCATGGTGACCGCCCGCTCGGGCGGATCTTGGACGGCTACGCTGAGGCCGCAATTCTCGAGGGCCGACGGCGATTCGCCGGCTGCGTCGTTGATGTCGGCGGGCTCGGCGGCATCCTCGGTGCCGTTGGTGCCGGGTGCGGACCCGTCCGCCGAATCATCATCACTGCCGCAGGCGGTCAGTAGCAGTGCGCTGAGAGCGACGCCGGAGAGTATTGAGGCCGGGGATCGACGCCTAGCGCGTCGGGTTGATGCGGACAGGTACGTGCTTACGGCCATGGGGACCGCCTTCCATCACCTCGTGGAATCTGGCTTCCTATGCCGTGGCCGGTCTCCTGGCTGACGGGATGACGCCGTCCGGCCTACCTTCCCAGGCAGCAAGCTGCCCAGTGGCTCCCCACGAGGGGACGGCCGGGGACTACCCGATCACAGTGGCGAGGGCCGCGCCGGTACTTCACCGGCTTCCCGAACACCACGGCGGGTCTACCCTACCGCGCGCCAGTGGGATGGAAGATGCCGTCCCCGCCCGCGAAGGGCTCCTTCGTCGCCCTTCGATGCCCGTCCGCACCCTGGACGGCATCTTCCATCCCACCGGCGCGCTCCGCCGGTACCTCCGTGCCAGGCGGTCGTCCGGTGGTGCACCGGAGCTAGGACGCAGGATCGCTTTTGCGGGTCGCGGCGGCGAAGCTCAGAGCCAGGTGCGGATGCCCGGCCCAGTGCACATGCAGGTACGACGCGTGCAGCAGCGGCCCGGCGAACCCGTCGCTGGACGACGCCCATTGCCACGCCGGCTGTGGGCCATGGCCAGGCGTCACCTGGGTCCGGTGGAATTCGTGCGCGGTGACCTGTTCGCCATCGCGGGCGAGCAGATTGTCGCCGACCGCCGTCGCCGTCCGGTAGCCGAGCGTACGGCGTCCGGTCATCCGCGCCGTGGCGTCCAGAACCCCGGTCATCGGCAAATCGTCCAGCTCACGGCACAGGTACGTCAGACCAGCGCACTCGGCGACGATCGGCACCGCCCCGGCGAGTTCAGCCACCGCATTGCGCAGCGGCGCGTTCGCACTCAACGCTTCGGCATGCACTTCGGGAAACCCGCCACCGAAGTACAAGCCGGCACAGCCGTCGGGCAGGGCCTCGTCGGTCAGCGGGTCGATATCGACGACGTCCACGCCGGCGGCTTCGAGCAGTTCGACGTTCTCCCGGTACCGGAACGTGAACGCCCGCCCACCCGCCGCGGCGACGACAGGCCGTGCCGAGTCCTGAGTCGTGAGGTGGGGGGGCTTGATGCCATCCTCGCCCGCGAAAGGCTCGTCCCTCGCCTTTCGATGCCCATCCGCACCATGGATGGCATCAAGTCCCCCCACCTCACGGCCGGTGCCGATGGCGAGTCGCAGGGCGTCAGCCGGGTTCCAGGCCGCAGCGGTGAGGTCTGGTGCGGCGCGAGCCACCCGCACGACGGCATCGAGGTCGAGGCCGGTGGTGATCCACGAGCGCAGCGCGTCCAGGACGGCGGCGGACTCCGCGTGGCGCTCATCAGCGGGCACGAGGCCGAGGTGCCGGCTCGGCACCTCGACGTGCTCGGAACGGTGCAGGGCACCCAGGACCGGCACGCCGATGCCGTCCAGGGCGGAGCGCAGTTCAGCCTCATGTCGCGGTGACCCGATCTTGTTCAGGATCACTCCGGCGAGTGTGACCTGGGGGTCGTATGTGGCGAACCCGTGCACCATCGCGGCGACGCTGCGGCCGGCCGCACTGGCATCGACCACCAGGATCACCGGCGTAGCCGTCAGCCTGGCGACGTGCGCGGTCGAGGCGAAACCGGCTGTGCCCAGCGCGCCGTCGAACAGTCCCATGACACCTTCGATGACCGCGATGTCGGCGTTGCGTGCGCCGGTCGTGGCGCCGTGGCGCAGCAGCGGGACGATCCGGTGCTCACCCTGCAGGTGCGGGTCGAGGTTACGACCTGGCCGGCCGGTGGCCAGCGCGTGATAGCTCGGATCTATGTAGTCAGGGCCGACTTTGTGGCCGGACACCGTGTGACCACGTCCGGCGAGCGCCGCCATGAGGCCGGTGGCGACCGTCGTCTTCCCGTGGCCGGACGCGGGCGCGGCGATGACCATCCGGGGAAGGGCGAGCGTGCCGGACGGCGTGGGGTCATCAACCTTTTGCATGGTCTCCTCCTTCCGCTCGGTTGGCCGGCGGCATCGTCTCACGCTCGGCTGGGCTACGGTGAAAAGCGTGAACCAACCGCCTGCCGCCGCCTCACCTGCCATGATCACCGTTGTCGGCATCGGTGCGGACGGGCTGAGCGGGCTGAGCGAGCAGGCGAGAGAGGCCGTAGCCGAGGCCGACGTGTTGATCGGGGGACAACGCCACCTGGATCTGGTGCCCCTCGACGGTGTGACAAAACTCTCCTGGCCGTCGCCGTTCCGTCCCGGCCTGCAGCGGCTGTTCGACGAACATCGCGGACGCAAGATCACGGTGCTCGCGAGTGGCGACCCGATGGTCAGTGGCGTCGGGAGCATCCTGGCGAAACTCTTCGGGATGGACGCGGTGCGCATCTTGCCGACGGTGTCGTCGGTGTCGCTGGCCCGGGCCCGGCTCGGGTGGTCCAGCCACGGCGTCGACGTGGTCAGGCTGGTTGACGAAAACGCCGATCGGGTCGCCCGGTTCTTGACCCCGCGGCGGCGGTTGCTGGTGCTCAGCGCGGACGCGTCCACGCCGGGTGTGGTGGCCGAAGCGCTCACGGAACGAGGCTACGGCCCGAGCCGGATGATCGTGCTGGAGAACCTCGGCGGTCCCGGCGAGCGACGCTTCGACGGCGTGGCCCGCGAGTGGAACCACCCACCTGGCGCAGCGCTGAACGTGGTCGCCGTCGAGTGTGAATCCGATCACGGCACCGTGCCGTTGCCCACCGTGCCCGGGCTGCCCGACGAGGCTTTCGAGCACGACAGGCAGCTGACCAAACGCGACCTACGCGCCAGCTGTCTGGCCAGGCTGATGCCGGTTCCGGGACACCATCTGTGGGATGTCGGAGCGGGCTCGGGCAGCGTGGCGATCGAATGGATGCGGGCACATCCGGACAACTCCGCCGCCGCCATTGAAGCCGACCCGGAACGAGCCGAGCGGATCGGCCGGAACGCGCGCCGCCTGGGTGTTCCGGACCTCTTCGTTGTTCAAGGACGAGCACCGAAGGCTTTACGAGATCTCCAGCCGCCGGATGCCGTGTTCCTCGGCGGAGGCGTCAGCACACCCGGGTTGATCGAGACGTGTGTGAAGGCGCTGCGTCCCGGCGGGCGGCTGGTGGCGCACGCGGTGACGCTGGAAGCTGAGGCCGTGCTCGGCACCGCCTACGCAGCTCACGGCGGTGAGCTGAACCGGCACTCGGTCGAGCATGCGGCCCCTCTCGGTCGGTATACCGGCTGGCAGCCGGCCCGGACGCTGACCCAGTGGCATTTCATCAAGGAGGAATAGTTGACCGTCTACTTCATTGGTGCCGGCCCCGGAGCGGCTGACCTGATCACCGTTCGTGGCCAGGGGTTGCTCGCTCGCTGCCAGGTGTGCCTGTACCCGGGGAGCCTCACGCCCACCGAGCTGCTCGCGCATTGTCCCGACGACGCTCTGCTGGTGGACACGGCCGACCGCACCCTCGATCAGATCATCGACGAGATGGTCGCCGCGCACGGCCGAGGCCATGACGTGGCCCGCCTCTGCTCCGGCGACCCGTCGATCTACAGCGCTGTTGCCGAACAGATGCGCCGTCTTGATGCCGCTGGGGTCCCCTATGAGGTGGTACCAGGGGTGCCGGCGTTCGCCGCAGCCGCTGCGGTGCTGGGCCGCGAGCTCACGGTTCCGACGGTGGGCCAGAGCGTCGTCCTCACCCGCACCCAGGCCAGGTCCACGTCCATGCCCGACGGCGAAAGTCTGGCCACGTTCGGCGCCAGCGGCGCGACCCTCGCTCTGCATCTGGCCGCGAACCGGATCGAGCAGGTGGTCGACGAGCTTCTGCCCCACTACGGTGCCGAGTGCCCCGCGGCGGCCGTGGCTCATGCGAGTCAGCCGGGCGAGCAGGTGGTGCGCGGCACTCTCGGCACCATCGCTGGTCAAGTGCGTGATGCCGGTATCAACCGGGCGGCGATGATCTTCGTCGGCCGGGTGCTGGCGGCAGAGAATTTCCCGGACAGTTTTCTCTACTCGGCGGGCCGGGACCGATCGAAGCAGCCCGCATCGCTGTGAGCCCGGTGGACGTCCGTTATGAGAGGTTCGGCGGGGAGACTCTTCCTCCGCGGAACCTCTCAGCTGCGGCCGACGATGGTGCCGGAGCGGTTCACGACCACGACGTCCGTGCTCACGGGGGCACCGCGCAGCACGTCGTCGGCGGCCTGCCTAGCCCGCTCCGCAACCATCGCCCCCAGGTCCAGGCCGGTGTCCTGCGCCATCTCGAGGGCGTGGATCGCGGTGTTCGCCTCGACGATCCGGCCGGCCAGCTCCGGGTGACCGGCGTCGGCCGCCATCCGCGCGAGCAGCCCGAAGTCCACCTGCGAGCGCTTGGAATGCAGGTCGAGGAAGCCCGCGGCCAGCTTCGACATCTTGGCGAAACCGCCGGCGATGGTGAGTCGCGCAACCGGGTGCCGGCGCAGGTACTTCAGCACCGCACCGGCGAAGTCACCCATGTCCAGCAGCGCGCTGTCCGGCAGGTTGTACATCTGCTGCACGACCCGCTCAGAGGTGCTGCCGACGGCGGCCGCGACGTGCTGATGCCCCATGGCGCGCGCGACGTCCACGCCACGCCGGATGCTGTCGATCCACGCCGAACAGGAGTACGGCACCACGACTCCGGTGGTGCCGAGCACGGAAAGCCCGCCGACAATTCCGAGCCGGGGATTCCATGTGTGCCGGGCCATCTCCTCGCCACCCGGAATCGATATCTCGACGGCCACGTCACTGCTGCCGCCGTGGGTACGCGCGACCCGCTCGACCGCCTCCGTCATCATCTGGCGGGGGATCGGATTGATAGCCGGCTCGCCGATCGGCAGCGGAAGCCCGGGCCGGGTGATGGTCCCGACGCCGTGACCGGCCCGGAAGGTCACGCCGCTGCCGGGTTCGCCGGCTCGCACCGTGGACACGATCAGCGCGCCGTGGGTGACATCGGGATCGTCGCCGGCGTCTTTGACCACGCCCGCGCTGGCGCCGTCGTCGTTGAGATTCTCCGTGGCCAGCGCGAAACTCGGCCGCTTGCCTTTGGGCAGCGGCACCTCGACCGGATCGGGAAACTCGCCGGTCAGCAGCGCGGTGTAGGCAGCCGTGGTGGCCGCGGTGGCGCAGGCTCCGGTGGTCCAGCCATAGCGCAGCCCTTCGCTGGTCCGTTCCGTCGTCATCGTGCCCCCGTCAATGCCGTCAGGCAGCTTCTCCAAGCCCACCACACGATGGAGTGGTTCCATGTGCCGGAGCTTCTGAGGAGTATGCCGTGAACGGGGTGGGTGGCGCGTCCGGTGGTCCGGTTCTGGTGCTCGGTGGCACCACTGAGGGCCGGGAAGTAGCGGCCGAACTAGTGGTCCTGGGCATCCGGGTCGTTTCTTCATTGGCCGGCCGGGTGTCCAAGCCGCGGATGCCGGAGGGTGAGGTCCGGGTGGGCGGGTTCGGTGGTGTCGACGGCCTGGCCGAATGGCTGCGTGCCGAACGTGCCGTCGGCCTCATCGATGCGACTCATCCGTTCGCCGAGCGGATCAGCGCATCGGCCGTGGCGGCAGCTAAGCAGGTTGGGGTGCCTCACCTGCGGCTGGAACGGCCCGGCTGGAAGGAAGGACCGGGGGATATCTGGCGCTGGGCCGATTCGGTCGAACACGCCGCGCAGATCGTGTCCGGGCTGGGCGAGCGTGTTTTCCTGACGACGGGCCGGCAAGGGCTGGCGGCCTTCGCCGATCTCACCGAGCAGTGGTTTCTCATCCGCTGCGTGGACATGCCGGCGCCGCCGATGCCCCCACACGCCGTGGTGCTCCTCGACCGGGGGCCTTACACGGTCGACGGAGAGCTGACACTGATGCGCCGCAATCGCATCGATGTGCTGGTCACGAAGGACAGCGGCGGGACGATGACCACGGCGAAGCTGACGGCCGCCCGCCACCTCGGGCGCCCGGTTGTCGTCGTGCGACGTCCTCCGCGCCCCGACGTCCACACGGTGACGACGCCGGCCGAGGCCGTGCGTTGGGCCCTCGCCCTCTTCCCCCGTTGATCATGGGCAGATGGCACCTTTTGGGCCTCGAAAACACGGCAGCCGCCCATGATCAACGGGGGTATGGCCACAAATGATCAACGCTGGTACCGACAGAAATAGATGAACGAGGAGACGACACGTGACAACACCCGGGATCGAGCCGGACCTGGAAGCGTTCTACACCGTGATCCAGCGCCGACGCGACGTGCGGGGCGAGTTCAACGGCGAACCCATCCCAGCCGACGTGCTGGAACGTGTTCTCGGTGCGGCGCACTCCGCCCCCAGCGTCGGGCTCAGCCAGCCGTGGGATTTCGTGCTCGTCGAAGACGAGACCACCCGCAAGACGTTCCGCGAGCATGTGTTGACCGAACGCGAGGTGTTCGCGGAGACGTTGAACTCGGAACAGGGCGGCGCATTCAGCAAGATCAAGATCGAGGGCATCATGGAGTCCAGCCTGGGCGTCGTGGTCACCTACGATCCAGGCCGCGGCTCCCCTGCAGTGCTGGGCCGGCATGCCATCGCCGACGCCGGGCTGTACTCGGTGTGCCTCGCCATTCAGAATCTGTGGCTGGCGGCAACCGCTGAAGACCTGGGTGTGGGATGGGTCAGTTTCTACCGCGAGCCGTTCCTCGCCTCGCTGATCGGTCTGCCGGAAGGCATCCGCCCGGTGGCCTGGCTCTGCGTGGGGCCGGTGACCGAACTCGCCACTGTCCCCGACCTCGAACGACACGGCTGGCGCAAGCGGCGCCCACTCGCCGAGGCGGTTCACCGGGAGCGTTACGGAACGACGCCCTGACCCACTTCAATACCGCGCGGTGGTGTTATCGGCCGTCGAGTGGCCGTTTCGCGCCCTGGCGGTATTGAAGTCGGGTTTGGTTCCTGACGGCGCCTACCCAGGGATGGCGGCGACCAGGCCGCCATCGATGATCAGGTCCTGTCCGTTGATATACGACGCTTCGTCGGAGGCGAGGAACGCCACGGCGTCGGCCACGTCGTCGGAGGTGCCGAACCGGCCGGCGGCCACCTGGGCGATCACGGACGCATGTTCTTCGGGCGGGATCGCGTCGTGGAACATCGGGGTCTCGATGTAGCCGGGGCTCACGGAGTTGACGCGTATGCCCTTGGGGCCGAGCTCGGCCGCGAGGGTATGCGCGAGATTGTGCACCGCTGCTTTGGTTGCCGCGTAAAGGGAAGCCCCGGGTAGCCCTCGGTGCAGGGTCCACGAGGCGTTGATCACAATCGCGGCGTGTGGGGATAGGAGCGGCAGTGTCTTCTGGATGGTGAAGAACGCACCCTTGAAGTTGATGTCTACGACGCGGTCGAACTCAGCCTCGGTGACGGCGCCGTTGGGCTGGAAGGAAGCGACGCCGGCATTGGCGAAGACCACGTCCAGCCGCCCGAATCGACGCCGGATCGTCTCCGTCAGCGAATCGAGATCGGCGAGGCTCACTACGTCGCCGCGTATCGCGAGGACGTGGTCCCCGGAGTCCAGCTCCTCGACCGCGGCGTCGAGGCGAGTTTTGTCTCGGCCGGTGATGACCACCTGTGCGCCCTCCGCCAGGAGCCGTCGCGCGGTCGCGAGACCCATGCCGCTCGTGCCGCCGGTGATGAGCGCGATCTTGTCGTCGAATCTGTAGTCACGTGGTGTCATAGCGCCCAGCGTGTCAGCGGGTGCGGGACACAAACAGTGCGTGTTTATCCTGGTGGTTATACCACCACGCTCGGCGGATGATCAGGCCGGAGTGGCGAACCGGGCCCGCACCAGGCGGTCGAGCCGATCCCCAGTACCGGTGCCGGGTTGCGGGTTGTACAGCACCAGGTGCCAGTCCGGGTGATCGGCCACCGTGAGGGTGGTGGTGTCGAAGAGGAGGTCGCCGGCTTCGGGATGGTGCACGGCTTTCACGGCCTGGGCAGGAACACCGACGTCATGGCGGGCCCAGAGCTCGGTGAACTCGGGGCTGATGGCGCTGAGATCCTCGATGACCCGGGTGAGTTCGGGATCGTCGGGTGCGTGCGCCGCGTCGGCCCGGAAGGCCGCGACGACGGCCGGCGCGACGGTCGTCCACTGGACATGCATGCCGCGATAGCGGGCATTCGTGAAGAACGCGATCAAGCAGTTGTGGTCCGTGTCGCCGAAACCGAACACTGTCCGCGCGGCATCATTGACCGCGAGCAGGTTCCAATACCGGTCCCGCAGCACCGCGGGCCGCGGCGTCCACGCGTCGAGCAGATTCCGCAGCTGCTGGCTCACAGCTGCCTCACGTGATCCGGCTGCCTGCGGACGGTTGTGACCGGCGAGCAGGTACAGGTGTGCACGCTCTGGTTCGCTCAGGCGCAGTACTCTGCTGATGGCGTCGAGCACGTCGGCCGACACGGTGATGTCGCGGCCCTGCTCGAGCCAGGTGTACCAGGACACGCCCACGCCGGCGAGCACCGCGACCTCTTCGCGCCGCAGGCCTGGTGTCCGCCGCCTGCCCACTGCCGCCATTCCGACGTCGCCGGGGGTCAGCCGTGCCCGGCGATTGCGCAGAAAGTCACTGAGCTGCTCGCGCCGCGTCACGGCAGAGGCTTCGCTGGTCATAGTTCACGGTAACAACGACGCGTCGGCATCAATCGGTCGTCTTGCCGAGTCCCGCCAGAGAGGTCGGCCGGACGGCTTGGTTACGAGCGGGCTGGGACGGTGGGAACTTCGTCATCAGGACCTGTCTCGCTCATATCGGTCGACAGGGCGTCGACCAGCGCATCGGAGTCGGCATCGTGCCACGGCTTGAGCACGCCAATCAGGACGTAGACGATGATCGACACGACGACGGGTCCGCCCACTTGCGCCGCCGTCATCTGGTCCGGTGCCAACCGCTCGATCTGACCGTCGAAGATGTACCGGGTGAGGACGAAGACCACCAGGCCGGCAGCCCAGGAGCTGATCGCGGCGACCGGACCACACCGCTTGAAGGTGGGAAGCAGGCCCAGGAGCATCGGAATGGCGATCGGGCCCACCAGCCCGCCGAACCAGAGGATGATCAGGCCGATGACGCCGCCGAAGTTCTCCGCGGTCAAGGCGATCACCAGGCTGACGGAGATGAATGTGAAGACGGTGATGCGTCCTACCGTCAACTCGGTCCTCACGTCTATGCCTCGCATCCGCCGCCAGACCGTCGGCAGAATGTCGCGGGTGACTACGGCGGATACGGCGTTGGCGTCCGAGCCGCTCATCGCCATCGTGTGCGCGAAGAGCCCAGCGAGCACCAGCCCGACCAGGCCGGCTGGGAGCAGCTCCTGGGTGAGCAGCGCGTAGGACTGCTCGGTGTTCTCGAGGTTCGGAAGGATCAGCGGGGCAGCCCACATGGGGAAGAACATGACCAGCGGCCACACCATGTACAGCAGGGCGGAAAGCCCTGCCGCACGGCGGGCGGCGCTGCCGTTGGGCGCGGCGACGAACCGCTGAGCCAGATTCCATGTGCCGCCGTTGTACGAGACGGTGTAGATGAGGAAATACACCATGACGAACAGAAGGGTGTACTGGCCGGAGAATAGCGAGGAGTTGCCCGCGGGAAGGTCGTCCCACATCGTCCAAATGGATTCGACGCCATTGAGGGTTGCGAGCACAGTGACGAACATGACGATGCCGGCGACGAACTGGATGAGGAATTGCCCCAGGTCGGTGAGGGCGTCGGCCCAAAGTCCACCGATCGTCGAGTAGACGAGGGTGACGCCGCCGGTGAGAAGGATGCCGATCGGGAGGGGCACGCCGGCGAAGACCTCGAGCAGCACGGCGGTAGCAACCCACTTTGCGCCGACGTCGAAGACCTTGAGCGCGGTGCCGCTCCAGGCGAGGAGTTGCTGGGTCGCAACCCCGTAGCGCACCCGCAGGTATTCCAGTGGTGAGATGATGCCGAGCTGCTGGCGCAGCCGTGGCCACCGTGGCGCGAAGATGAACATGCCGACCGTCATCGCGAAGGTGATCCCGAGCGCCCACCACACATACAGCACCAGCCCTTCGTCATAGGCGATGGCGGCATAACCGACGAAGACCGCGGCGCTGTAACCGGACATGTGGTGCGAGATGCCGGAGAGCCACCACGGCATTTTGCCGCCAGCGGTGAAGAAGTCCTCCGACGTCCGGTTGCGGGACTTCGCCCACAGGCCGATCGCCACCATGACGACGAAATATCCGCCGACCACCAACCAGTCGAGCGCGCTCATCGAGTTCCTCCACATCATGGGAAGGCGCTTGTCCTCGTTGGCAAGAGAGCTTGGCCTGCAACCGCTTGCATGTCAATACCTGCAACCGGTTGTTCTGGCCCCGTGGTGGTGCGGCCGGCCAGTTCGTCTGGCTATGAATGAGAGCGACGCGTGTCCTAGTGCAACAGCGTCAGGGCGCGCTCCAGTCGACCATGGTCAGGTGGCCGACGCGATCGAACTCGCGACCGTTGGCGGTAACGAGCGTGTATTTGTTTCTGACAGCATGGGCCGCGATGAGCAGATCGTAGGGCCCAATCGGCGTCCCTTGAGCGCTGAGCTCTGCCCGGATGTGTCCAGCTCGCGCGGCTTCGAGTTCGCCGAACTCCGCGATGTGGATCGGGCCGCTCAGGAAATCGAGGAGTCGTTCGGTATTGGTATGGACGCGGCGGCTGTTCGATACGCCGTACCAGAGTTCGAAAAGGCTGACCGACGAGAGGAAGATCTCTTCGCCGGCCTTGACGGCTGCTTGGAAGTGCTGCCGGACCGAGGCGGGCTCACCACGAATCAGCGCGATGGCCGCGTTCGTATCGATCAGTATGGTCATTCCGGCAGATCCCACGACGGTGGATCCGCGGGTGGCGCGGGCTGTTCGCGGCCGCGCGCCATGAACTCGGTGTCCAGGTGCCGATCCATAGCCGCGAACCATTGGTCGACATCGGTGACCATCGGCTCCAGGAGAACCCCACGACCCACCCGGCGCACACGTACTTCGGTGGTGTCGAAGCGAAATGCCTTTGGCAGCCGTACCGCCTGGCTGCGGCCATGCATAAAAACCTTGGCGACGGCGGAGTTCGAGCCAGCGGGCGTCTGGCGAGCCATGAGTCACCGCTCCCCTCGTGATAGATACCAAGAGTGTATACCAAGTGCCGGGAGTTGACCGGTGCTGCTGCTCATCCGGCTCGTCGGCTGAAGGCGGGATGCGATGATCGAGTGAGGAGGGTGATCCGGCCAGTTGGGCTACGTCGCGTAGGTTCGTGGGGTCCACACCGTGGCCGAGCCGTCCGGCCGGGTGCTGATCCGGGTCTGCGAAGAACCGATGAGCAGCAGACACCGCATGTCGACATCGTCGGCCTCGAATCCGGCCAGAGTGGTCACCGTGATCGACTCATCCGGCCCGCCGACGTCGCGAGCGATGACCAGGGGCGTCTCGGGTGTACGGTGACGCAGCAGCACAGCCCGGACCTGTTCGAGGTGGTCGCGGCGGCTGCGCGACGCCGGGTTGTAGAGCGCTAGTGCGAGGTCGGCCGCTCCGGCCGCGTCGAGGCGTCGTTCGATGATCTCCCACGGCTTGAGCCGGTCGGACAGCGAGAGTACGCAGTAGTCATGGCCGAGCGGGGCACCGACCCGGGACGCCGCGGCCTGGGCGGCGGTGAGGCCGGGCACCACCCGGACCGCGACATCGGCCCAGCGTGAGTCCTCCGCTTGTTCCAGCACCGCCGAAGCCATCGCGAAGACGCCCGGGTCGCCGGACGACACCACGGCGACCCGGCCGCCAGCCGACGCCAGCTCCAGCGCCTGGACGGCTCGGTCAGCCTCCACCCGGTTGCCTGAGCTGTGCCGCTGCTGACCAGGCCGGACCGGGACCCGGGAAACGTATGGACCATAGCCGACAACATGATCCGCGGCGGCGAGTTCCACGCTGGCCTCGGGTGTCAGCCAATCCGGGCCGGCCGGCCCGAGTCCGACAACCACGACCTCGCCGCCGTGTGGCCCACTGCTATGGGTGGTACCGGTGCGCGCGTCATCATCGGACACCGTCCGCGCGCCTGACGTCCGTGACGTGTACGCGGGGCTCGGCACCACGGCAAGGGAGAAATAGGGGACGCTGTCCGGATCGACCTCGGCCAGCGGCTGAACACGCTGCTCGCCCCAGGTGGCCCGCTCGATGTAGTACGCCTCGTCCAGCCGGCCGGCCTCTTCCAGAGCGTCCCGCACGGACGGGAAGGTGCGGCCGAGCTTGAGGATCGCGGCCGCGTCCGTCTCTGCTAGGCGCATCGCGAGCTGGGGGGCGGGCATGGTGCCGGGCAGGACGGTGAGTGCTTCCTCGTGCTGGACGAGCGGACGCCCGAGCTCGGCAGCGGCCGCCGTCATTGACGTGACACCGGGTACCGCGTGCGCCTCGTACCGGTGGCAGAGCCGCTCATGCATGTGCATGTAAGAGCCATAGAAGAACGGATCGCCGGCACACAGCACGGCGACGTCGCGCCCCGCGTCGAGGTGTTCGGCGAGCCGCTTCGCGGCGTGCTCATAGAACTCCGCCATCGCGCCGTCGTAGCCGCCAGGATGCTGGGTGCCCTCGGTGGTGACCGGATAGACCAGCGCTTCCTCGATCTGGTCGGCACGCAGATACGGTTCGGCGATCGAGCGCGCGATGCTGCGGCCGTGCCGGGCGCTGTGATAGGCGACGACGTCGGCCGCACCGATGAGCCGGGCAGCCTTGACGGTCACCAGTTCAGGATCGCCTGGACCGAGGCCGATGCCCCAGAGCGTTCCGGGCTTAGACCCCGTTCCTAAACCCCGGCTGGGCTCGCCGGCCCCCGCATCCCGACCGGCGGCGTTCTCGTCAGTCATCGCACAACCCCAGTGCGATTCCTTCCTCGGCCTTGCCGGATCGCGCGCGGATGACCCGCTCGCTCATCCAGCCGGGGTTTAGGAACAGGGTCTTAGGTTCGGCTGGGTCGGTCATTCCGCCTCCTGGGCGATGGCATTGACGGCGGCGGTGGCGATCGCGCTGCCACCCCGCCTCCCGTGCACGGTCAAGTAGGGCGCCGGGGCACGCTTGGCCAGTTCTTCCTTGGACTCGACCGCGCCGACGAAACCGACCGGTACACCGATGATGGCAGCCGGGGCGCCGACGCCCTCATCCAGCAACTCGAAGAGCCGGAACAGCGCGGTGGGGGCGTTGCCGATCGCGACGACGGAGCCGGGCAGCCGATCTCGCCACAGGTCCAGAGCCGCGGCGCTGCGGGTGGTGCCCAGCTCAGCCGCCAGGCTCGGCACCTGCGGGTCGTCGAGCGTGCAGATCACTTCGTTGCCGGCTGGCAACCGGGAACGGGTCACCCCGCTGGCGATCATTTTGGCGTCGGTGAGGATCGGAGCGCCGTCGCGCAACGCGGCCCGGCCGGCGGAGACGACGTCGTCGGTGAAGGCCAGATCGTCGACGAGATCGACCATGCCGCAGGCGTGAATCATGCGCACCGCGACCGTTGACATCTCTGGCGGGAGATCTGTCAGGCGGGCCTCGGCGCGAATAGTCGCGAAGGACCGGCGATAGATCTCCGCGCCGTCGCGGATGTAGTCGTGCATGTTATTCCCTTCTTGCCCTGGTGCCCGGCCCCGGAGGCTCCGGAGTGGTCCACGCCGCTTTGGCGACAGTGGAGGCCAGCGCGTCGAGCGGAACCGGGTCGCCGTCCACGGTGTAGCCGCTACCGGTGGCCACGGCATCGACATGGTCGGATCGTGGCCGCCCGCATCGCCGTTCACATCCGGAGACGTGCACCGCGCTACCGGGCGGAAGCACCGGTAGGAACCGCCGGACGTCAGCCCGCACATCCGCGGCCGACGCGGCGCACCCAGGACTTCCGATGCAGGCCGTGACCCCGAGCGACGCATCGGTGGGATCGAGCAGGAAACCGGCCGCTGTCAGTTCTTCGGCAGCTTTGTCCGCGAGCGTCGCGGACAGCCCTGGCAGGACCGCTGACCGCCACGGCGTGAAGACGACGATGTGCGGCGCGATCTCGGCCAGCAGTTCGACCTGTGCGGCATCCAATGTGCCGAGACTCACGCCGGCGACGATCGCGCGGGCATGACCGGTGTCGTGGGGATGCACGCCCACCGGAGCTGGTTCGGACGAGCCGAAGCGTTTCGGATCGATCCATCCGACGTCGTCGGCGAGCGTCTCGGTCACGGCAGCGGCAAGATGGGTGGTGCCGCCGAGTTCGCGGACGTGCCACGCGCCACTGCCGGCGTCGGCCCGTTGGTCGAGGAACGTGAGCGCGGCGGTCACCATCGCCGGCACAGCGCGGTGCGGAGGCACCCGCAACCCGGTATCGGAACCCGCGAGCAACAACGCGCCGGCCTGATCGTCGAGTGCGCGCCAGCCGACGTCGAGCGCATCTCCGGGCAGGTCGCCACGGCCGTCGTCGAGCCCGAACTGGAAACGGCCGGGCAACTCCGCGAGTCTCGGCTCGGCACGGATCGCCTCGTCGAGGGTGTTCACCATCAACCGGACATCCACGAAACCGCCGCTGATGCCACTCAGCGGCGATGCCAGGATGTTGCGGACTCGTTCATGCGACGACGACGGCAGCAGCCCGACGTCGGCGAGGCGCCGGGCGAGTTCATCCGGGTCGGACAGGCCACGAAGCTGGATGTTGGCGCGTGATGTCAGGTGGAGACGACCGTCTCCCAGCTCGGCGGCGCACTGGCCGAGCGCACGTACCTGGGGAGTGGTCAGCCGGCCACCGGGAACCCGGATCCGGGCCAGCGGGCCGTCCGCGGCAGCATGGGTGGCGAGAGTCCCAGGACAGGCGTCCGCGCGGTTGCGCACCGTCCGGGTCATCACCGACCGCCTTCCATCACCTCGTGGAGTGGTCTTTCCTGTGCCGTGGCCGGTCTCCTGGCTAACGGGGTCTGGCGCCGTCCGGCCTGCCTTCCCAGGCAAACGTGCTGCCCAGTGGCTCCCTCCGCTGAGGGTACGGCCGGGGACTTCCCCGATCACAGTGGCGAGGGCCGCTCCGGTTTAGTACCGGATTCCCGTACACCACGGCAGGCACCACTGTACGGTACGCCCGGTTACCTACCGCCGGAGTGGGCGTGGCGCCGGGGTGGGGCAGGCACACCTATACGAACTGAATGACGCAAATGCCAAGTGTTGGCATCTTCGTCAACCACTTTAGCCAGGTGTGGATCAGGGCGTGCCGGTTGGCGGTGATGCGCCCCCGAGAGCCGGGCGGGGTGATCCTCTCCATGGTGTGGGCAATCCCTCGGCAGGGTTCGGCCCGTACAACGTCTGTCCGAACGATTCCCGGGCGGACGTCACGCTGCGGCCGGCCCGGGCGACCCATGGAGGAACCATGAACAGCCACTTGCGGCGTTCCTTTGCGCTGGCGGGCGTGGCGGCGTTGTTGTCGCTGAGCGCCTGCGGCACCGACGACGATGCGGCGGACACCGAGGCCAACGATGACGTCGCGGCTGAAGGCAACGGCGATGTCGTCGCTGTGACCGAGTCCTCGCTGGGAGAGATTCTCGTTGACGGCGACGGGATGACTTTGTACCTGTTCACCGTCGACGAGCCGGGGGTGAGCAACTGCGACGAGGACTGCCTCGAGGTGTGGCCGCCGATGGAAGGTGAGCCGGAGGCCGGGTCCGGTGTGAACGCGGATCTGCTCGGCAGCACCGAGCACGACGACGGCACCGTCCAGGCCACCTACGGCGACTGGCCGCTGTACTACTACGCGGGCGATGCCGCTCCTGGCGATCTAGATGGTCAAGGGCTGAACGACGTCTGGTTCGTGCTCGACGCGGACGGCAACGCGGTGGAAGGCACCCCGGCCGACGACGCGGAAGACGCGGACGACGATGACGACGACGGCGGCTCTGTCTACTGACTCCTGTGCCGGACGTAACCTAGCGTCCTGCGACTTGAGCCCAATAGCGCTCGCCCTGCAGGACGCAACGTAGCGTCCTGCAGGGAATCGGCTTCAGCGGACGGCGAGGTTCAGAGCGAGCCAGTATGCGTCGAAGTTGCGTAGCCGGTGCCCGTGATGGCCTGCACGCCGCCCTCGTCCCGGATCCGCATGGTCCCGTAGCGGTTGTTGCCCGGGGTGCCGGGGCCGGTGTCGTACCCGGTGTGCGGCTTGTCGGTCCAGCGCGAGTCCAGCGAAGCGAACTGGAACACCGGGAAGCCGCCGCATTCGTTGCCGCCACCGGTGTCGATGTTGAGTTCGTGCCGGTCGCCGGAGATGATGCACATCCGGTCCAGCCAGCCGAGGTCGCCGAACATCTGGACCAGCTCGTCACGTTCGTGAGTGAACCTGGACCACGAGTCGTTCGAGATGCCCATCCACTGCGACGGGTTGAGCCAGATCATGAACTCCGCCTCGGATGTGGCCAGCTCTTCCTCCATCCAGGCCTTCTGTGCGCTGCCGAGCATGGTCTTGGATGGGGTAGTGGAGATCACCGAGATGGGCGAAGAACAGCGGATCGAGCTGTCGGATGGTGTCGAATACCTCGTGGTTCGAGACGCGGCTGGCGTCGAGATTTCCTGCGCAGCTGGCCGCGGCGAACATGTACGACGCCGGCTCGCCCACAGCCGGATGTGTGTGGAAGCGGCCGGTCACGCTGGTGTCGATGGAACCGTCCGTCTCGAGCGCGAACCAGTACTGCGTGTTCGGAGCAAGACCGGTTGCTTCGATCGAGGCGACCTGCTGGGGAGTGGGCGAGACCGGACCGTAGAACTCGGGCCCGGCGAGGCCGGGGTTGTCCGCTACCGCCAGCCGGACACTCGACGCCGCCACCTTGCTGCGCACCCATGCCGTGGCTGGTGTTACCGCCCCCACCCACGTATTGATCACCGACATCGGCTGCTCCTCCGGGATTCGTTGGCGTACTTCAGGCATCGGTGATGGTGGTGAACTCCGTGGGGTGGGTGGTCCACGGCGCGCCACCAGGGGTGATCACCTCGAAGGTCGACTGACTCGAATCGATCGGGTCGGCGAGTACGGTCTCGGTGGTCGCCAGCTTCGCCTGCGGCGGGTGATCGAGGACGATCGCGGTAGACGTGGAACCGGGGGCGGGAAATTCTCCGGCCGAAGAATTCTGCAGGGCCGGCGAAACGGTC
The DNA here is from genome assembly GCF_010122465.1 of Phytoactinopolyspora mesophila. Lineage (NCBI taxonomy): Bacteria > Bacillati > Actinomycetota > Actinomycetes > Jiangellales > Jiangellaceae > Phytoactinopolyspora > Phytoactinopolyspora mesophila. The sequence goes on from NZ_WLZY01000011.1 coordinate 68,089, forward strand.
GAGCCGGCCACCTGCTTGCCAACAAATACCGCGCCCGCCGCGGCACCAGTACTACTCAGAAAGACTCGTCGGGTCACGGTCTTGCGGTGATTCAATGCGGCCTCCTCGTTCAACCGTGTACCCACGAAAAGCAGCATCAACCCAGGTCAAACTTGCAAACGGTGGGTCCTCGCGGTGCCCGAAGTGACCCTCGCGCTGCCGCTTTCCGCCCTTGAGCGCGACGCTAAATGGCTGAGAAGAACCGGTCAATGCGCGATCGCTAATGCGCGGATAACTGTTCGTTGATAACTCTTTGTTGGCTCCCGCGTACACGAATTCTCCCGGCCTCGGCGGACGGACGCGCAGAAATATGGGAGTCGGTGGGTGGCAGGTCGGCTCGGGCCGGCGAGGGACGCTGGGGCAGTATGGGTGAGTGATCGATGTATCCGATGTGAAAGCCGCTCGCGCCCGGCTCCGTGGCCACATCCGCACCACGCCGGTGTTCGAGATCGACCCGGCGCATGTCGCGCCCGCCGCGCGTGTGTGGTTCAAGCTAGAGCAGCTGCAGCACACCGGGTCGTTCAAGGTCCGGGGCGCGTTCAACCGGATCCGGACGGCTATCGAAGAAGGACAGCTCGTCGTCGGCGGGACCGGTGTCATCGCGGCTTCTGGAGGCAATGCGGGTTTGGCCGTGGCTTATGCCGCCGCCGAGCACGGCGTGACGGCGCAGGTCTACGTGCCGGAGACCGCGCCGCCGGTGAAGGTGAAGAAGCTGCGAGCACTGGGTGCGGATGTACGGCAGGTGGGCACTAAGTACGCCGACGCGTACGAGACCGCTATCCAGCGCGCCGAAGAAACGGATGCGCTGTTCTGCCATGCCTACGACCAGCCCGAAATCTGCGCCGGTCAGGGCACTATCGGCCTCGAGATTGCCGAGCAGACCGGCGGCGCTGCCGACACCGTCCTGGTCGCCGTGGGAGGGGGCGGTCTGCTGGCCGGCATCGCCGCGGCACTCGAAGGCCAGGCCCGCGTCGTTGGTGTCGAGCCTTCCACCGCTCCCACACTGAACACCGCACTCGCCTCCGGAGGTCCGGTGGACGTCGGCGTCTCCGGCGTTGCCGCCGACTCGCTCGGCGCGTCGCGGCTCGGCGGCATCGCGTACGACGTCGCGGTGCGAACCGGGGTGGGTTCGGTGCTCGTGGACGACGCCCACATCGTCGAGGCGCGGCGCCGCCTCTGGACCGACTACCGTATCGTCGTCGAGCACGGTCCGGCGACGGCGGCGGCCGCGTTGTTCAGCGGCGCTTATCAGCCCACAGAGGGCGAGCGGATCGTCGTCGTGCTCTCCGGCGCCAACACTGACCCGTCGGATCTGGTCTGACGCCCGTCGGCCACCGCCGATAGGGCATTCGAGAAGCTGGAGGAACACCAATGTCGGCAAGCCACCAATACGAACTCGTCGTCGAATGGACCGGCAACCGAGGAATCGGGACGTCGGACTACCGCGCGTACGGGCGAGAGCACGACGTGCGCGCCGAAGGAAACGCGACGACGATCTCCGGTTCGGCGGACCCTGCGTTCCGGGGCGACCCGGAACGGTGGAACCCGGAAGAGCTGCTGGTGGCTTCGCTTTCGCAGTGCCACATGTTGTGGTTCCTGCACCTGGCCGCGGTAGCCGGCGTCGTCGTGACGGAGTATGTCGACTCGCCGGTCGGCACCCTGGAAATGGACAAGAAAGGGGGCGGCTCCGGCCAGTTCACCGAGGTGATCCTGAGGCCGTCGGTGACCGTGGCCGACGGATCAATGATCGAGAAGGTCGCCGGCGCGCACGAGAAGGCCGCCGAGAAGTGTTTCATCGCCCGCTCGGTGAACTTCCCGGTCAAGCACGAACCCTCCACCCGTCCCGCCCCATGATCATTGGCTTCTGACCACCTGAAAGCGGGGGAAAGCGCCAATGATCACCGGGAGGGCGCGGGTTACTCCTCCAGGTCGCCCTCGGTTTCGAGTACAGCCTGCTGGAGGGCCTCGAGTGCGTCGGGCGACGGCTCGGCCCACAGGCCACGCTGGGCGGCTTCGAGCAGCCGTTCGGCCATACCCTTGCGCGCCCACGGGTTGGACTGCCGGAAGAAGTCGGCGACCTCGGGGTTGTTGATGTACTCCTTGGTCAGGGTCTCGTACATCCAGTCTTCGACGACGCCGGCCGTGGCGTCGTATCCGAAGAGGTAGTCAACCGTCGCCGCCATCTCGAAGGCGCCCTTGTAGCCATGCCGCTGCATGGCGGCGATCCATTTCGGGTTCACTACCCGGGCCCGGAAGACGCGGGCGGTCTCCTCGGACAGCGACCTGGTGCGCACGTGTTCGGTGACCGCGGAGTCGCCGACGTAGGCCGCCGGCGCGTCGCCGGTGAGATGCCGGACCATGGCGACCATGCCGCCGTGGTACTGGTAGTAGTCGTCCGAGTCGACGATGTCGTGCTCGCGGGTGTCCTGGTTCTTCACCGCGACCTGGATGCGCGAGTACGCCTTCTCCATGTCCTGCCGGGCCTCCACGCCGTCCAGTCCGCGGCCGTAGGCGTAGCCGCCCCAGACGGCGTACACCTCGGCGAGGTCAGCGTTGGTGCGCCAGTTCCGCGCGTCCACCAGCGGCAGCAGACCGGCGCCGTAGGCTCCCGGCTTGGAGCCGAAGATGCGTGCGGTGGCCCGGCGTGGATCGGTTCCAGCCGCGACGTCTTCGGCGACGTGCGTCCGCAGGTGGTTCGCGTCGGGTTCCTCATCCAGTTCGGCCACGGTCCGGATCGCGTCGTCGATCAACCCGACGACGTGCGGGAACGCGTCCCGGAAGAAGCCGGAGATCCGGATCGTGACATCCACGCGCGGCCGCGGCTCGCCGTCGAGCAGCAGTTCGTCGGCCGGGATGACCTCGAACCCGGTCACTCGGCGCGACGCCTCGTCCCACACCGGGCGCACGCCGATCAGCCAGAGCACTTCTGCGAGGTCGTCGCCCTGGGTGCGCATCGCGGCCGTGCCCCAGATGGTGAGCCCCACCGACGTGGGCACAGCCCCGGTATCGGCTTTGTGCCGGCGCAGCAGCGAGTCGCCGAGCGCGACGCCGACGTCCCACGCGTTGCGCGACGGGATCGCCTTGGGGTCGACGGAGTACATGTTGCGACCGGTGGGCAACACATTGACCAGGCCGCGCGTCGGTGAACCGGAGGGGCCCGGCGGGACGTAGCGGTTGTCCAGCGCCCCGATGGTGTTGGTGATCTCGTCCGTGGTGCGGGCCAGCCGTGGGACCAACTGCTCGGCGCCGAAGCGCAGCACCTCGGCAACATTGTCCACGTCGGCGCCGAGTACATCGGCGACGACACTCTTGGCTTCCTGTGGTTGCCAGTCGCGGCGGGCCAGCTCCTCGACCAGCGCCCGAGCGGTGGTTTCGAGCAGGTCGACGACGTCCGACCCGGTCCGCGACGCCAGCGCGGGCGCGGTGGGGGCGTCGTCATTGTTGTGTCCTGCAGAGTGAGGGTCCTGGCGCTCGCTCTGCAGGACGCTGGCGATGCCGAACAGGGACCGGACACCGACGCTCTGCTCCACGGCAGCGCCCGGTTCGGCCAGGAGCACCTGCTCGTCCAGCCCGGCCCAGTCGGCGATGGCGCCACGCAGCCCACGATGCGCCGTCTCGCCGCCGAACACCTGTCGCGCCCGCAACACCGCGAGCACGTCGTTGACCAGTTCGTCGCCTTCCGGCGCGCGGCCGAGCACGTGCAAGCCGTCGCGGATCTGCACGTCCTTGATCTCGCATAGGTACCCGTCGATGTGCAGAACGAAATCGTCGAAGTCGTCCTCGCCGGGCATGTGTTCGGTGTGGAGGTCCCGGTGCAATTCGGCCTGGGTGACCAGCTCCCAGATCTGGTTCCGGACGGTGGGCGCCTTCGCCGGGTCCAGCTCGGCAACCGTCGCATACTCATCCAGGAGCTGCTCCAGCTTCGCCAGGTCGCCGTAGGTGTCGGCGCGGGCCATCGGCGGGATCATGTGGTCGATCAGGACGGCATGGGCTCGCCGCTTGGCCTGGGTGCCCTCGCCGGGATCGTTGACGATGAACGGGTAGATCAGCGGCAGATCGCCCAGGACGGCGTCCGGCGCGGAATCGTCGGACAGGCCGAGCCCCTTGCCGGGCAGCCACTCCAGTGTGCCGTGTTTGCCGAGGTGGACAACCGCGTGCGCGCCGAACCCGCCGTCGGTCACCGATTCCTGTAGCCACCGGTACGCGGCGACGTAGTGGTGGGAAGGCGCGAGGTTGGGGTCGTGGTAGATCGCCACCGGGTTCTCGCCGAAGCCGCGTGGCGGCTGGATCATCAGAACGACGTTGCCGAAGATCAGGCCCGCCAGCGCGATGGACGGCTCGTCGCCGCTGGTGTCGACGTAGAGCTCGCCGGGCGCCTCCCCCCAGGCCGCCACGATGTCCTCGCGCAGTGCCTCCGGGAGGGTCGCGAACCACTGTCGGTACTGCGAGGCGGGGATGCTGGCGGCCGCGCTGGCCAGCTGCTCTTCGGTCAGCCACTCGACGTCGTGCCCGCCCGCCGCGATCAGCTGATGGACCAGTGCGTCGCCTGGCGGAAGGTCCGCGCCGTCCTCACCCGCGCCGCGCCCGAGCGCGTCGAGGTCCAGATCTCCGATGTCGTAGCCGGCCGCGCGCAGGCTGCGTAGCACTTCGACGGCGCTGGCCGGTGTGTCGAGCCCAACGGCGTTTCCGACGCGGGCGTGTTTGGTTGGATAGCTGGACAGCACCAGCGCGATCCGCTTCTGTGCATTGGGGGTGTGCCGGAGCCGGGCGGTGCGCACCGCGATGCCGGCCAGGCGCCGGGCGCGTTCGGGATCGGCGACGTAGTGCGGGACGCCGTCCGCGCCGACCTCCTTGAAAGAGAACGGGACGCCGATGATCCGGCCGTCGAACTCCGGGAGCGCGACCTGAGTGGCCGCATCCATCGGGTTCATGGCGCCGTCGCTTTCGCTCCAGGCTTCCCGGGTGCTGGTCAGGGTGAGGCCCTGCAGCACCGTGACGCCGAGCTCGGTGAAGATGGCCGTGCTCCAGGCGTCGTCGTCCTCACCCGCCGCGGCCTTGCCGGCGACGAGCCCCCCGCTTGCCAGCACCGTGGTGATGACGACGTCGGCGCGGCCGAGCTGTTCGCGAAGACCCGCGTACTCTTCGCGGTCGGCGCCGCGCAGGGTGTCGGTGAAGATCGGTAGCGGGATGCCGCCGACGGCTTCGATCTGTTCGCACAGCGCGTCGATGAAGGCGGTGTTCCCGGAGAGTTCGTGTGAGCGGTAGAACACCACGCCGATCACTGGCTTGCCCGGCTGGACGGGTTCACTGTCCAGGTCAGCGGCCTGTGCGCCGGGTGGCACGTGAATGCCGAAGCGCGGCTGCTCGGCGGGCGGCTCGAAGCCTTCACCGTTGAGCAGGATGGTGTCGCACAGGAACGCCGCCAGCTGCGCGAGGTTGACCGGCCCGCCCGCCACGAGGTAGCGCTGGGTCTCCGTCGCGACGCCGGACGGCACGGTGGACAACGCGTGCAACTGGGCGTCGGGGCTGGATTCGCCGCTGACGACGACGGTGGGGATGCCGGAGGCCCGGACCGCGTCGAGTCCTTCGGGCCAGGCCTCGCGTCCGCCCAGAAGCCGGACCACGGCGACATCGACGTCCTCGAGCAGCGTGGAGACCTGCCCGGCAGGTGTACGCGCTGGGTTGGCGACCATCCAGCGATCGTCCGCGCGGATCGCGGTCAGCAGATCTGTGTCGGCGGTGGACAGCAGCAGAAGGCGGGGCTGGCTCATAGCGTCCTCTCTCGGGCGTTTCCCGCACCCGGATCGGTGGCGACGTCGGGCAGTGTCCTGGCTCCCGGATCGGCGCCGGTTCTTCGGCCTTCCCAGGCGCCCTGTCTTGGACGGAGCACCCAGTGGCCTCATGGTGAGAGCCGACTCCCCGGTCACAGTGGCGGGACCGCCCCGGATTCAGGCGCGAGCGCCCTCACCGGTGTTCCTGCCGTGACGTCGGATGGTCGGTGCCGATCCTATCTGCCGGACGTCGCGGTGCGTCCTGCAGGTTGAGGCCTGGGGCGCTCGGGGCGCAGGACGTTGCGCGGGAGTCGCGGGACGAGTGCTTCTTGCGTCCTGCCGGCTGATGCCCAGGGCACTCGGTCTGCAGGACGCCACACCGCGGGGGAGCTGGGGCGCAGGACGTTGGGCGCGGGTTGTCCACAGATGGGTCGCCGCATCTTGAACGGGCTTGGGCCTGCGGGAAGGGTCACACCCATGCGCTATCCAGACGTTGAACGGCTCGCCGCCGACCAGAGCGGTGTCATCTCCCGACGCCAGCTCTACTCGCTTGGCCTGACGCGGTGGCAGGTCAAGGCCCAGCTGCGGGCTGGCAGGTGGCGCTCACACGGCCGGCAGACCATCGCCGTGCACACCGGAACCCTTGATCAGTCCGCATTGTGGTGGCGTGCCGTCTGGGAGGTTGGCGCCGATGCGGCGCTAGATGGAGTGAGCGCCCTGCAAGCAGCCGGGCTGCGCGGATTCGAGGCACCGGTCCTGCAGGTGTCGGTATCTCGTGGCAGCCGGTACCGCAAGCTGCCGGGCGTGCGGGTCTACGAGACGCGGCGCAGGAAGCCGGACGATGTGCTCGGCCACGGCCTGCCGCGTGTCCGCCCGGAGATCGCTGCCGTGCGAGCGGCACTCTGGGCGGTGACGAACCGCCAGGCTGCTTTGTTGTGGCTGATGCCGATCCAGCAGCGGATCTTTGGTGCAGAAGCGTTGAGTGAAGCGTTCTCGTCGGTCAAACGGCACCGCCGCCGTGCCTTCCTCCGTACGGTCCTGGCTGATCTCGTGAATGGCGTCCAGTCCATGGGCGAGCTGGACTTCGCCCGCATGTGCCGTGCCCGCGGCTTGCCCGAACCGACCCGTCAGGTAGTCCGGCGTGGCCCGAATGGGCGGATCTACCTGGACGTCTACTGGGATCAATGGGGGATTGTCGTGGAGATAGAGGGAGCACAGCACCTGGATCCGGGCATGGCGATCAGCGATGCGCTACGGCAGAACCATCTCTTCGTCCATGGTGACGGGGTGCTGCGCATCCCGGTGATTGGGCTTCGGCTGGAGCCAGACGCGTTCATGAATCAGGTTGCGCGACTGCTGGCTCGCTGCCGGCGTGCCGCTGCCGCCTGAACCCCGCGGGACGCGACTCAACGTCCTGCAGGAGGAGGCCTGGGGTGCACCCTCTGCAGGACGCAACCTGACGTTCTGCAACGCGAGTCAATCGGACAGACGCGAAGTCGGCTCCGGTCGACGCTCCGCGCGCTCCATGTACCTGTTGTGCTCGGGTGCGGTGAAGCCGAACTTGGCGTAGAGATCGTGCCCGTCGGCGGTGTGCAGCATCCATCGCAAGTCGGCGCCGGCACCGTCCTCGATCATCGCCGCCACCAGCGATGCCCCCACGCCCCTGCCGCGGTGGGCGAAGTCGACGAATACGTCGGCCAGGTAGGCGATGGACACGCCGTCGGACAGCGCGCGCGCAAAGCCGACCATTTCCCCGGCTTCCGCGCCGTCCCCGGCCGGCTCGTACGCACCTACGACGCGCCACGCACCATCGATCTGTGCATCGACGATCTCGCGACTGCGCCAACGCCCCCAATACGCGTGTTCGGAGAGGAAACTCCAGACCACCTCGCGGTCGACTCGCGAGGCGTCATCGTCGAACTCGTACCCGGCAAACTTCCGCGTGACTGTCACGACCTGATTTTCTCATTCGCCACCTGCAGGACGTCACGGTAAGTCCTGCACGGCGAGGTCTGGAGCGCACGCCCCGCAGGACGCAAGATAACGTCCTGCAGCGCCGTCAACGCTGGCCGCCGCCGGATGGCTTCAGGCAGCCTGTAGCCGCGCGAACGCCTCCAGGCTGTCCGGCGTCCACGGCCAGACATCGAGTTTTGCCTGGATTTCGCCGACGGTCAGGAACGAGTACCAGTCAACCTCTTCGGCCTGCGGATTGACCAGGGCGTCGCAGCGCACCTCGTAGACCGCGGCCCACCAGGTGAAGTCCGCATCCTCATACAGGAATCGGAGCAGCGGGGTGGGTGCGGGCAGTCCCGAGACCCCGAGTTCCTCCTCGGCTTCGCGATGCGCCGCATCGTCATACGTCTCTCCCGCACGCACAACGCCGCCGACGAACATGTCATACCGTGACGGGAAGATCAGCTTGGACGCGGTCCGGCGGTGCACGAAGATCGCGCCGCCGGCGTTGCGTACCAGGACGAATGTCGACCGATGCCGCAGCCGGTGTGCGTAGGCGTCGGCCCGCCGTGCCTGGCTGACGACGCGGTCGGACTTGTCGACGATGTCGAGTAGCTCGTCCTCGGGGCGTTCTTGCACCACATCGTCATCCAACCAGAGCTACGCCCAGCGGTGCTTCCGTAGGTTCACGTGCAGGACAAGCCCGCCGTCGAACAGGATCGTTGTCGGATCCCGGCATCTTTGGGAGCCCGGGGCGTCGGCTGCCGCGGCCGATGGAGATAGCCTGTGCGGCGTGAAACCGATGATCGTGTGGCTGAACGGAACGTTCGGCGCGGGAAAGACCACGGCAGCCGAGGAGCTCGTCGAGGTGATGCCTGATGCCAGGACGTTCGATCCGGAGTGTGTCGGCTTCATGCTCCGGCGGTTCATCACCGAGCCGGTCGGAGATTTCCAGGATTGGCCGGCGTGGCGCGCGCTGGTGACCGAGACAGCCCATCAGATCCTCCAGCATTATGGCGGGACGCTGGTGGTGCCTATGACGTTGCTGCGGCGCGAATATGCAAACGAGATATTCGCCGGATTACGCGAGCACGGTATCGATGTGCGGCATGTGCTGCTGCACGTCGACGACGACGAGCTGGTGCGGCGCATCGAATCCGACCAGGTCGAATCCGGGGCGCGGGACTGGCGGCTGGAGCATATTTCGCCTTACCGAGACGCGTTGGCCTGGCTGCGAGACGATGCCGCGGTCGTCGACACGACACACATGGCGCCGGTAGACGTGGCGCAGAAGGTCGTCGGCCTGCTCTGATCCCGTCAGGTCTCGGCGCGGCAGTCGGAGGTCAGCGCCGTCAGGTCCGAGTCCGCCAAGGCGGTTTGAGCCGCATCAACCGCGGCCGATGCGGTGGCCCACTCGGACTCGATGACTTCGGCCAGGCTTTCCGCCGCGCGCAGGGCCTGTTCACAGGATTCGGGAAGCGACGTGTCCGTCCCGCCCGCAGTGGCTCCGATGAGCAAGCCGATCGCCAGGCTGAGTATGACCGCCGCGACGGCAAACAGCAGGTTGCGGGGTCGGCTGGTGTGGTCCGAGTCGTTCATAGCGACCTCGTTCCTTCCGGACGCTGACCGGAGTCCTACCAGTTTCCCCCTGATACGCGCGTGTTTGATGGCATTTTCACAACAAACGGTCAGTCTGCCGGGACGCTGGCGGCGGTACGGCCCTGGCGGGGAGTCAAGTCGCTGAAGGTTGCCGACGTCGCGTTGGACCGGGCGCCATCGGCCGCTACCCGTTTGTCGACCAGCACGACCTGACCGATGAACGGTTCGAGGATCCCGGACATCCGGATCGGGGCGGCAATGATCATCTGGAATCCGAACTCGTCGAACGCGGCCAGCGCCTGCTGGGAGAACGCCTCGTCGGACTTGCTGAACGCCTCGTCCAGCATCAACGGAGCGAAATGCGGCCGGCCCTCGGAGTCCGGGTCTGCGAGGTTGTAACTCAGCGCCGCAGCCAGACAGAACGCCACCAGCTTTTCCTGCTCGCCGCCGGAACTCGACGCGGTGTTCCGATACGTCGACACGATGTCGTGATCGGCACCTTTTTCGATGCCGTAGAAGAAGTAGCTGGTCCGGACGTCCAGCACGGCATCCCGCCACCGCCGGGACTCGGCGTCGTCGTCGGTGAAGCGTGTCATCAAGGCACGCACCCGGCGGAATTGCCCCAGCAGCTTCTCCGGGTCACGTCGTGCGGCGGGCGCGTCGCGCAGCAAGGCATCGACGTTGCCCCGGAACTCCTTGACCTCGGCGGGTGGCGTCGCCTGGTAGGCGATTTGGAGGTGGGTTCCCGGATTGAACTCGACGCGGGAAAGCCCCGAGTTGACCATGTCGATCCGGCTCTGGATCTCGTTGGCCGCGTTCTCGATCGCGCGTTGCAAGACGCTGATCGACGGCACCATGTCTTCACTGATCATTTGCTGGAAACGGCCCATCGCATTGGGCAGGCGACGGCGCACGATATCGGCGTGCAAAGCGGCGAAGTCCGCGCCGGAGCGGTCGACGTCTCCGCTGGCGTCGGGCGCGGAATCGGGCCATTCCTCGACGAACCGCTCGATGGCTGACTTCAGCCGCGCGTGTGCGTAGCGGCGGTCGGCTTCGGCCGCGTCTCGTCGTCGTTCGAGCTCTTTGCGGAACGCGACCCGGACCTGGGCGAGGTTGTCGGGCGTGACCGCGAGCTCGAGATCGGCGAACACCTGGTCGAGGTAGGAGCGGTGAGCGTCGTTGCTGGTGCCGTGTGGTTCGGCGGTCTCGTTCTCAAGCATGTTGAGCCAGCTGGTCTGCCGGGCGCGCAGGGCGCTGAGCTTGTTCCGCAGGTCTGAGCGGGCATCGGCAACGGATTGCCACCGTGCCTCGGCTGCGCCGCGGTCGTCTTCGAGCCGCTGCAGGTCGACGTTGTCCGCTCTGAGCTGCTCGATGCGCTCGGCGTAGCCCTGTGCGCTAGCCGTGGCCGACCAGTGGTCGAGCTGCATCCAGCTCGTGAACCCTTCGAGTTGCGTGGCGGCCTCGATGGTGGACTCCACCTGGCGGTAGCGCTGGTCCAGCTCGTCGGCCTCCGCTCGAGCCTGCTTCTCGGCCTCGGCCAGGCGGGCGACCTCGGCTTCCAGGGCCGCAACTTTTGCTCGGATGTCGCCACCGAGGATGTATGACGCCGGATCGGTGAGCGCCCGGCGATCGTCCTTGCGGTAGTGGCTCCCGGGCAGTTTCACGGTGCCGTTCAGGGTGACCGCTGTGCGGTGCTGATCGAGTTCTTCCGAGGTCTGGACGCAGACGTGGTCGAACCTGCCGGCCAGCTGGCCGGCCAGCCACGGGCCGGCGGTGTGGGTCTCGTCGACAGTGAGCTTGCTGGCCAGCGTGCCTGGCTCGGCCCGGTCAGCCGCCGTGCTCTCGGCGGGTACGACGCTGTACTCGACCACGCCGCGCATGTCGTGGTTGTCGATGAACTGCTGAACCGCCCGTTGATGCGCGGCAGGGACCAGCAGCCGCAATCCGAAGGCCCGGAGCACCTTCTCAGCCGCCGGACGCCATTGTTCCTCGGCTTCGTCCACGTCGATGAGTTCCGCCGCGTACGGCAGTTCGGTGACGGCCACGCCCGCGCCGTCGGCGATCATCTCCCGGCGGTCGGCTTCGCGGCGGGGTATCAATGAACGGGATGCCTGTAGCGTCGCAAGCTCGGTGGCCTTGGTCTCATGCTGCTTGCGGGCCTGGCCCGAGGCGGCGAACACGGCATGCCGCCGCGGCTCGATCTCTGCCTTGTCCTGGTGGGCCCGCTCCAGAATGCGGGGGAGCTTCTGCCGCAGCGCGACGAAGGTCTGCTCGTCCTCGGGGCACGGCTCACCGATGCGCTCGACCAGCGTGCGGTACGTGCGGTGGGTCCGCTCGCGCGCCTCCACCTCGCGATTGGCGGCGTCGAGGCGCAGTTTCACTTCCTCCAGGGCTTGACCTTCGCGCCGCAGCTGCTCGTCCAAGGACACGTAGGCCGACTTCGCTTCCTCATAGCGGCGCTCCTGCTCGCCGAGGTCGGCGTCGAGGGACTTGATCTCGTGGTCGAGCGCATCCAGTGCTTCTCGGATCGCCTGCACATGGACGCCGCGCACGTAGTGCTCCATTGGGGCACCCAGCAGAGTCTCGGCGAGGTTGTGGGTCTGCCCTGACTCCCGGTAGGCCGTCCAGCTCTCGGGCACCTCGCGCAGTACCTTCTCCTGTGCGTGCGCCCGGCGGGCCGTTTCGTATGCCTCGTTCAGCGGGGTGAACGCATCCAGCATCTTCTGTGCCGCGTCGAAGGTGCCTGGTTCGTCGAGCATGTTGCCGCGGATGAAGAGGTTCAGGTCACCGACGTTCTTCATCGCCTTCGCCTTGCCCAGAAGGGACAACGCGGTCTTCGAGTTGCCGAGGCCGATGCGTTTGCCGAGTTCTCGCACGTAGGCAGCCTGGCTGTCCGGATAGTGCGCAGGGTGGGTCTGCTTGAACCAGCGGGTATCGAAGTTGCGCTGCGCCCACTCCTCCAGCACGGTGAGGTCGAGGTGGCCGTGGTGCAGCTGGTACATCGTTTTCAGCGATGCGCCGTCGGTTTCGGCACCGGTGAACCACTTGACGACGACGGCGGTGGTGATGGCGTCCACCCCGTCGGCGTAGGTGGCCGCGATCGCCGACCAGGTGGGTTTGCCGCCGCGCAGGTAGCGCACTTTGGACCGGTTGTGCTCGTCGTTGGTCTCCGACCACGCACCTCGCACGTAGTCCGCGACGCTGCGGGTGCCCTGCTTCGCCCCTCGCACGTTCAGGTCGGCCGATGCGTTGAAACGCTGGTCATGGGTCGGTAGGAGCACGGCCGAATGGGCGTCCATCAGAGACGATTTCCCTGACCCGGACGGGCCGGTGAACAACACACCGCGTTCTTCGACGGGAAGGTCCTTGTACCCGTTGAACGTGCCCCAGTTGATCACCTGCAGTCGCACCAGCCGGAACTGGCCGAGGAAGATGGTGCGCTTGCCGATGTCGTCAGTCATTGTTGTCGATCCCATCTGCGACGAGGCCTTCCGGGATCGCCTCGCCACGGGCGATAGCGCGGTACCTCTGTGTCAGGGCTTCCACGCGATCCGCGGTCAGGATCGAGGTGATGGCCCCGTGGATGACATAGCGGTCGGTGCCTTTGACCGGCTTGATGATGGCGGCGTCGTCGAGCGACTTGATGGCGGCGAGGATCTTCTTGTGGAACGACGCTTCGTCGGTGTCGTCGGCGCGCTTGTACGCCATCATGTAGTCGATCATGTCGGTGGATTCGACGACCGGGCTGTCCGGCGCGGCCAGGTACTGCTGGTACAGGTACAACGCAAGGGTGCTGGCGGCGAGGCTGAGCGTCTTGGTGCGCAGCACGGCGCGGCTGTGTGGGCTCGGGTCGTCGGCCTGACGGGTGAAGGCATACCGGTGCTCATGGTTGATCTCGAGGATCAGGCCGAGCTCACACAGGCGGCTGCGCAGCACCTCCTCGTGCTGCAGGATGATCGCCCAGTGCCGGTTGTCCTTCCCGCCCACGTGCGGAGCGGCGACGAGCTCCTGCAACGTCCAGCACACCTCTGGCGGCAGCTGGCTCGTGTCTCCGTCGAAGCGCGGCCCGTGCGTGGTGCTGCCGACCCGGGCGCCCGGTGGACGAGCGGAGTCGTCGAACACGTCTGTGGGATCGAGTGTCGCCGGTGGGACGGCAGTGGCCTCAGCGAACAGGCCGTCGTCGTCAACGTCAGGCATCCATCGCCTCTTCCAGAAGGAACGCTTGTTTCCGCAGGATCCGGTGGCGGGTCATCGGCGCCGCGGGGTCGGCCACCGGCTCGGCGAACACGGCGGAGGGAAGGAAGATGTCGCGCCGGCCCTGCCGGGTGTGGACGCTGGCGCGTACCCGCACCTGAGGATCCACTTCACCCCAGCGCGCGGCGAGCGACCACAAGCCGATGACGTCTCCGGTGCGGGGGCGTTCGAGCTGGTCCAGCACCTCGGACAGGGTGGCCGGACCAGCGCCGGCGCTCAATGTGGTGTTGACCGCCGAGCGCAGGGAGGCCCAGTCGATGGACTCCTGCCCGGTGAGTGTGGCTGGATCGACCGGGAACTCGTCGGCGGGCGAGGTGAGCGGGTCGGGTGGGTCACCGATGCCTTCGTGCATCCGGAGGCGCCCCACTGACGACGTGTCGGCGCTGCTCATCGGGATGGCGAAGCCGGTGTCGCGACCGCCGTGGGTGTGTTGGAACGCCTCTGCGGCCGCCGCCTGGGCCTCGTTGACCAGCACCCGCATGCTGCGGTAGTGCAGAGCGTCTCCTCCGCGCACGAAGTTGTTCATCCGCCGGAACGCCACGGCGCGCGCTTCTTCGACCTCGCGAACCCGGTCCCACATCGCGTCGATGAAACCGGTCAGCGAATCAGCGATGTCGGGTCTGAGGCCCTCGACGTGGGAGACGATCTCGGCGATGTCCGTCTCGAGCTGGGCACGTTGCGACGGTGTGGCGATGAGCGTGGCGAAAGCGCGGAACGCCTGCCCTTCAGCGGCCTCGGAGATGACGTCGTGGCCTTCGAACATCCGGTCCAGCGAATCGGCGAAGGCAGCCGGATCGTCGGCGAGACTTTGGCGGATGAGCGCCGTGGTGTTGGCTTGCATCTGCTCGCCGTAGCGGGCGATGTCGGCGGGGATCCGCTCGATCAGCTGGGTGAGCGCGGTGACCTTGTCGACGAGATCACGCTGGTCCACGTCCTGGGTGGTGTCGTCGTCGAGTGCCTCGCGCTGTGCGGTGAGCATGGCGATCTGATCGTCGAGCGCCTGCCGGCGGGCGGCGGGATCGGGGCTGGCCTCGATGGCGATCTGCCGGATCTCGGCCATGACCATGGAGAGCGCGGATTCGGTCGCGAGGGAGGTGTGCCGCTGCAGGTTGGACATCTGGCGGACGGCCTGGCTCGCGCCGGAGGTCAGCTGGTAGCGCTCGGTGCGGGTGTCAGGATCGATACTGCGCCGGACCCAGCCCTTCTTCGTCCACCGGGTCAGCAGGGTGTCGGCATCCGGGGCGGGGGTGAGGCCGGGTTCGTCGTCCGCGGGCAGGTAACCGCGCATCGGACCAGCCAGGTCAGCGTCGATCTTGGCGGTGAGAGATTCTCCGTCGACGATCCGGCCGTCGCCGAGGTGCGCCGCCATCAGCGCGAGGTGCAGCAGCGCGTCGTTGGAGCGGAGCAGCGACATGGTGACGTCAGCTGCGGCGTTGGCGCGAAACTCCAGCCATAGTTGCTCGGCGCTTCGCTCCTTCCCCCTCACGCTTCGACACCATAATCGATGCCCGGCCAGGACGACGACTCGTGCTGGACACTCTGGTGTTTGCTAGGAGTTGACCTGTGATGACGCGATGAACGGGAGGTCTTTGGGCGGGCCATCCTCGATCAGCTGGAGGAGTGCCTGGGTATCGAGGTGTTCGGTCACGGCGTCGGCGAGCCGGTCGAGCATCAGCTCGCGTTGTTCGGTGAATCCGGGACCACCGGTGGGTCGCCAGGACCGGCCGGCTTCGCCGGCGATTTCGGTGAGCCAGGCGCGGCGGAAGGCGTCGTTCTCGAACGCGCCGTGCCACATCGTGCCCCAGACGCTGCCGGCGCGGTAGCCGTCGAGAAACCGTTCGCTAGGGCGGTGCGTGCCGGTGGCGACGCCGTGGTGGATCTCGTAGGCCTGGACGGGGTGGCCGCGCCATGATCCCTGCGGGCGGCCCAGCTGCTTCTCGGTGCTGAACATCACCTCGGCCGGAAGCAGCCCGAGCCCGTCCACGGACTGCCCGGACTCGACCGGATCGACGATCTTCTCGGTGAGCATCTGGTAGCCGCCGCAGACACCGAGCACGGGGCGGCCAGACCGGGCGCGAGCGACGACGGCCGTGTCCAGCCCGCGTTCCCGCAGCCAGGCCAGGTCGGACACGGTCGCCCGGCTGCCGGGGAGAACCGCAAGATCGGCGCCGGCGACGACGTCGGGGTCGGCGGTCAGGGTCACGGTCACGCCCGGCTCCGACGCGAGGGCGTCGACGTCGGTGGCATTCGACACCCGCGGGAAACGCACGACGGCGACCGTCAGCGGCCGTTCGCTGCGTCCTGCCAACCGAGCGTCCGGGCCCTCACTCTGCAGGACGCTGGCGCGTTGCCAGCCGCCGGCGGCGAGGGCGTCCTCGGAGTCGATCCACACGCCATCGAGCCACGGCAGTACCCCGTACACCGGCCGGCCGGTGAGTTCGGTGATCCGTTCCAGTCCTGGTCGCAGCACGTCGACGTCTCCGCGGAACTTGTTGACGACGAAACCGGCCAGCTGCCGTTGATCGGCAGCGTCCAACAGCGCCAGCGTGCCGAACATGGCAGCCAGCGACCCACCGCGGTCGACGTCGGCCACGACCAGCACCGGCAGATCGGCATGACGGGCGAGACCCATGTTGACGTAGTCACCGGCCCGCAGATTGATCTCGGCCGGGCTGCCCGCTCCTTCGCAGATGACGACGTCGAACCGGCTGCGCAGATCGGCCAGCGCCTCGAAGGCGGCTTGGGCCAGCTTCTGCCGGCCGGTCGTGTACTCACCGCTGCGCAATGTGCCGTGCGCGCGGCCCATCAGCACGATGTGGGACGTCCGGTCACTGCCGGGTTTCAGCAGCACCGGATTCATGGCGGCCTCGGGTGTCACCCGGGCGGCCATCGCCTGCACCCACTGCGCCCGCCCGATCTCTGAGCCATCGGGGCAGACCATGGAATTGTTGGACATGTTCTGTGCCTTGAATGGCGCCACCCGTATTCCTTGGCGGGACAGCCACCGGCAGAGGCCGGAGGCCACCAGGCTCTTGCCGGCATCCGACGTGGTCCCCGCCACCAGCAGCCCGGCGCCGTGTGTGCTGGTCATCGGGCCCTCCGCCGGCGGGTCAGCGTCGTGACGGCGATCCGACCGGCGACGACGGTGGCCAGCGCGCCCACCGAGACAGCTCGGGACAGGCGCACCGCACGTGGGATGTCGGCTGCCTTGACATCAGGCCCGGAGCCGAGGACGGGTCGCTCATCGACGCCGTAGGGATAAACCGTGCGTCCACCCAGCTGCCGGCCGAGCGCCCCGGCGAATGCCGATTCCACGACCCCCGCGTTGGGGCTCGGGTGACGCCCCGCGTCCGCGCTCCAGGCGCGCAGCGCATCCCCTGTCCGGCCACCTACCAGCGGTGCGGCAACGGCCGTCAACACCCCGGCGAGGCGTGCCGGGATGACGTTGGCGGCGTCGTCAAGCCGGGCCGACGCCCACCCGAAGTTGCGGTACCGGTCGCTTTTGTGTCCCACCATGGCGTCGAGTGTGTTGACCGCGCGGTAGCCGATCAGGCCTGGCAATCCGGCGACCGCGCCCCAGAACAGCGGCGCCACCACCGCGTCAGAGGTGTTCTCGGCCACCGACTCGACGGTGGCGCGGGCCAGACTGTCGGCGTCGAGTACGGCAGGGTCCCGGCCACACAGATGCGGCAGGCGGCGCCGGGCAGCCTCGAGGTCTCCGGCTTCGAGTGAGCGGGCGAGCAGATCGGCCTCGCGGGTCAGGCTGCGCCCGCCCAGCACGGCCCACGTCGCCAGCGCAGTGGCCGCTACCTGGACGTTCCCGGAGCGACGGCGGGCCGCTTCGGCCGCGGCGACCGGCACCCCGACGGCGACCGCGGTGTACAACGCCCCGCGTGGCTTCGAGTCGGCCCACCATGCGCGCTCGAGACGCCCCGCCGCTTGGCCGAATCCGGCGACGGGATGCCCGCGCCGTGGGTCGCCGAACACCGCGTCGGCGATGGCTCCGGCCACCAGGCCGGTTGTGGTGGTCCAGGTCACCGGGACATCCTTGCTCATACCTCGCCGCTTCGCTCCCTTTGGTGGAATGTGGCATTCTTCCATGTTGGGAGAACGGCCTCGGCGGGCACCAGTGCTCGTCGGCGCCTGGAACCCGTTCTCTTGTGTCCAAGGGAAGCCGGTCGGAATCCGGCGCTGACCCGCAACCGTAGGCCACCTCCGTTGCTGGAGCCTCGTGGCGAGCCGGACTGCTTGGATGCGGGAGCGGCCGTAGTTACTCGTCGAGGTTTGCGGGTGGGCCGGGATCTTGGCCGTGTCGCACCATAGTGGCCCTCTCCCGGACTCATCCCGGGGAAGGAACGGGACACGTGCGCATCACCTCTGCGCCGGACGGCGTCGCTGGCACATCTGTGGAGAAGATCCTCGTGCTCGGAGGAGCGCGTTCGGGAAAGTCGGTCTACGCCGAGAAGTGGGCCCATGAGAGCGCCCGCCCGGGACCCGTCACATACCTGGCGACGGCTCCGCCCAGGCCCGGCGACACCGAATGGGCCGAGCGCGTAGAGCGGCACCGGGAACGTCGCCCGGCAGCATGGGAAACACTCGAGACCACCGAGGTTGTCTCAGTGCTACGGCGCGCTTCGGGCACGGTGATCGTCGAATGTCTCTCGCTGTGGCTGTCGTCGGTGCTCGACGATGCGGGTGTGTGGGGTGACGCCGGCGATGGTGCGGGTGTCGGGCCGGGGGACGAGAGCGCCCCATCCACCCCCATCGACATCGTCGAGGCGGCGGTATCCGACCTGATCGACGCGTGGCGCTCATCGCGGGCGGCGATCGTCGCGGTGAGCAACGAGGTCGGCTCCGGTGTCGTGCCCGCTACCCGGTCCGGACGGCTCTACCGCGACCTGCTCGGCAACCTCAACCGGCGCGTCGCCGATGTAGCGGACCGTGCGGTGCTCTGTGTCGCCGGCCGGGCGCTGGACCTTCCCGCCCCGCTTTCCGCACCAGGTGACGTTCAGGACAACAGTTGTCACCAGCGTCACCCGGTTCAGCACCATGTACGTGCCGCCGAACTGGGTGTGCCGGCTCCTGTGGACGAGACTGTCGAAGCCCGCGCGCGGGAGCTGATCGACGGGCTGGCCAAGCCGGTCGGCTCGCTCGGGCGCCTCGAGGAGATCGCCGTCTGGCTCGCCGGCCGCCAGGGGGAATATCCGCCGCGGATGCCTTCGCGGGCCGGCGTCACCGTCTTCGCCGGCGACCACGGGGTGGCCGCGGAGGTCTCCGCGTATCCCCCGGCCGTGACCGCCGCGATGGTCCGCACTGTCGTGTCCGGCCAGGCGGCGATCAACGCGCTGGCCGCTCAGCACGGCGCCACGGTCCGGATACGTGATCTCGCCGTCGACGCCGACCTGCCCGATGTCCCACAGGAGGTGGGCGAGCACAAGGTGCGCCGGGGCAGCGGCCGGATCGACGTCGAGGACGCCCTGACGCCTGAGCAGGTGCGCATCGCGGTTTCCGCCGGTCGCAGGCTGGTGGTCGACGAGCCGGTTGACGTGCTGATCGCCGGTGACCTGGGCATCGGCAATACGACCACGGCGGCCGCGATCATCGGTGCTGTCCTGGGGCTCGACGCGCGGAAGGTCACCGGCCGGGGTACGGGCATCGACGACGCCACGCTGGAGCACAAGAGCACGGTTGTCGCCGCCGCGATCGAGCGGGCGCGGCCGGTGCGCGACGATCCGCTGGCACTGCTGAGCACGATCGGCGGAGCGGATTTCGCCGCGATGGCTGGATTCCTTGCCGGCGCTGCCGAGCACGGAATTCCGGTGCTGCTCGACGGCGTCGTCGTCACCGCCGCCGCGCTGGTCGCGGAGCTGCTCACGCCCGGTGCCTCGGCGTGGTGGCTGGCCGGCCACCTGTCCGTCGAGCCGGCGCATGCCGCCGCTCTCGACTACCTGGGACTGGAGCCGATCGTGGACCTGCGGATGCGTCTCGGGGAGGGAACCGGCGCGCTGGCGGCGTTGCCGACGCTGCGCTCGGCGGTGGCCATGAGCACGCGGATGGCCGCGCTGGCTGACCTGGAACTCTGACCCGATGCGTGATGCGTGGCGGCTGGCCGTCGGAACCCTCACCACCGTCCAGGTGCGTCCGCCGGCGCAGGTGACAGGGGCGACGGCGGGTGCGGCGATGCTGCTCGCTCCGGTGGCGGGCGGCGTGCTGGCCGTGCTCGCCGGGGTGGTGTTCTGGGTGGGGCTATGGCTGGGCCTCGGCTCGCTGGTGGCCGCCGCGTTGGCGATCGCCGCGCTGCGGCTGGGTGATCGGGGGTTCCATCTCGACGGGCTCGCAGACACGGCGGACGGGCTGGCCGCCTCCTACGACCGGGAACGGGCGCTCGCGGTGATGCGCACCGGAGACACCGGTCCTGCCGGAGCCAGCGCCGTGGTTCTCGTGCTCCTGGTCCAGGTGGCAGCAGCCGCGCAGCTTGGCCGGTTGGAGCCAGTGGCCGCGGCGGTCGGGCTGGCGGGTTGTGTGGTGGTCTCGCGGGCGATGCTCATGGCCGCCTGCCTGCGTGGCGTGCCGTCGGCCCGGACGGAGGGACTCGGGGCCGTCGTCGCCGGATCGGTGGGCCGGGTGGCCGCCGTGGGAGCGACGGCCGTGGTCACCGCTACATTGGCGGGCGCCTTCGCGATCGCTGGCTGGCCGGGGAACGAAGCCGCCGGGGCGGTGCCCTGGTGGAGCGCGCCCGTTGTCGTCGCGCTCGCGCTGATGACCACCGGTGTTGTCCTGTGGCGCTGCACCCGGCGGCTGGGTGGTGTCACCGGCGACGTCCTTGGCGCGGTGGTCGAGGTGTCGCTCGCTGCCGGGTTGGTGGCGCTGGTCGCCACGGCCGGCTGATCCGGGCCGCCGTCTCGCGTCGGTCCGCCGCGAGCACGTTACGGCCAAACGGGTGTCGTGATCGTGGCTTCGAGCGCGTCGAGCAAAGCCTGCACGGGCCGCGGTGGTGGCGGCTTGCCATACGTCACCGCGAGCACCCGCCGGTGGTCGCCCGGTATGCAGTCGATACGTACACCCGGGTGGCGGTTCGCGACGAGCGCCAGGCCGGGCAGCGTCGTGACGCCGATGCCGGCCGCCACCAGCGCCTGTGCCGCTACGTAGTCGTCGGTCTCGAACTCGATCGTGGGCACGAAGCCGGCGTTTTCACAGACGAACAGCAGATGCGCGCGGCAGCGTTCACATCCGGCGATCCATTGTTCGCCGGCGTAGGTGGCCAGCGCCGAGCGGGCGCCGGACCATTCGCGTGCCCTGGGCGTCACCATGTAGAGCGGCTCGTCGAGCAGTGCCGTGGCGGTTACGTGCGCCAGGTGGGCCGGCGGGGTGTCGTGTTCGAAGGTGAGTGCGACGTCGACGTCGCCGTTGCGCAGGGCGGACAGCGCTTCCGGTGGCTCGCATTCGGTCAGGCCGAGCTCGAGTTGCGGATGGTCGGCCGCGAATCGGGCGGCGGCCGGTGGTACGAGCGTGGCCAGCGCGGATGGGAATGCCGCGAGCCGGACCCGGCCGGTCTGCAGGCCCGCGTGCGCGGCGAGCT
Organism: Phytoactinopolyspora mesophila; assembly: GCF_010122465.1. NCBI lineage: Bacteria > Bacillati > Actinomycetota > Actinomycetes > Jiangellales > Jiangellaceae > Phytoactinopolyspora > Phytoactinopolyspora mesophila. The sequence goes on from NZ_WLZY01000011.1 coordinate 89,284, forward strand.
CGGTCTGCGCCGCGTCCACCCGGCCGAGGATCTCTTCGGCCCGGGAGGCGAGCAGGCGGCCGGCGTCGGTGAGCCGGATACCGCGACCGGCGCGCTGGACGAGCGGCGTTCCGATCTCGGTCTCGAGACGGGCCAGGTGGTGGCTGACGGAGGGCTGGGCGTAGTGCAGTGACTCCGCGGCTGCGGTGACCGATCCTTCCCGGGCCACAGCGACCAGGACTCGCAGGCGGTTCAGGTCCACAGGTAAAGCATAGATGAAATTGATGGATCTCAAGAAAAATGGCATTGGACCTATTAATCGAAGCTTGCGATGGTAGGAAACATGCGCACTCCATCGATCAGCGACGTACTGCACGCCCGGCGCGTGCTCGATTCTCTACTACCGCCCACACCCTTGCGGTCGTATTCGGCGCTGAACTCGACGGTGGGCATCGACGTGCTGGTCAAGCACGAGAACATCCAGCCCACCGGCGCGTTCAAAGTGCGCGGTGGGCTGAACCTCCTCGCCGGGATGCCCGCCGACGAGCAACGGCGGGGAATCATCGGGTACTCGACCGGTAACCACGCGCAGTCGCTGGCCTACGCCGCGGCCCGGGTTGGGGCGGCTTGCACCATCGTCATGCCGGAAAACCCGAACCCCTGTAAAGCGGCCGCGGTCCGCGCACTCGGCGCGGAGGTCATCGAGGCCGGTGCGGCGCTGGGTGAAGCCTGCGAGTACGCCGGAAAGCTCGCCGCCGAGCGCGGTGCCCGGCTGGTCAGCGCCGCCAACGAGCCCGCCCTCATCGCCGGTGTGGGCACGTCGTACCTCGAAGTCTTCGAGCAAGCCCCGGACGTCGACGTCGTCGTCGTGCCCGTCGGCGGGGGCAGTGGCGCGGCCGCGGCGTGTCTCGTGGCCTCCGCGGTGGCGCCGGACTGTGAGGTTGTCGCTGTGCAAGCCGCGGCGTCGCCAGCGGCACACGACTCGTGGCGATCCGGTGAGATCGTCACGCGGCCCAACCAGACCGCGGCCGAAGGGCTGGCCACCGGCTCGGGCTTCGAGTTGACCCAGGGCATCATGCGCCAGCACCTGTCCGACTTCCTGCTGGTCGACGACGACGTCATCGCCGCCGCGCAATGGGTTTTGCTGCGCGACGCACACACGGTGGCCGAGCGCGCCGGCGCCGCGTCGATGGCCGCGTTGCTTGCTTACCCGCAGCGGTTCGCCGGCCGGCGGGTAGCGGTGATGTGCACCGGCTCGAATGCCAGCGAGGACGAGCTCCGCGGAATCGCCCAGCCGCCGGTTGCCGCGGCCGCCTGAACGGTCGTGGCCGATGGCGCGTCGTCAGTCCGGCTTCGCCTCACGGGCGTAGCGCTGCGCTAGCTCGACGTACTCTCTCGCGTTCTCGCGGACCTTCGCGGCTTCGTCGTCCGTGAGGCCGCGCCGCACCTTGCCCGGCACACCGGCCACCAGCGAACGTGGCGGGATCTCGGTGCCCTCGAGGATCACCGTGCCGGCTGCTACCAGCGACTCCGCCCCGATCCGCGCTCCGTTCAGGACGGTCGCTCCCATCCCGACCAGGACGTCGTCGTCGATGGTGCAGCCATGCAGCACCGCGCGATGCCCGGTAGAGACGCCGCTTCCGATCGTGAGCGGGAACCCCGGGTCGGTGTGCAGGACACAGCCGTCCTGAATATTGGTGCGCGCGCCGATGGTGATCCGGTTGAAATCGGCTCGGGCGACCGCCCCGAACCAGACGCTGGCCTGCTCTCCGAGAGTGACGTCACCGATCAACGTCGCGGTGTCGGCCAGCCAGGTGTCGGTGCCGAGCGTCGGGCGGACGCCGCCCAGTTCGATGATGTTCACGACCCACAGTGTGGTGCTTGATCGTGGTGACGTTCAACTGGCTTGGAGGGAGCCGGTCGTGGTCATGGTTTTATATCGGAGTGACACTCCACGGGCGAAACGCCGGCTCAAACACAAGTGCCCTGGTAGAGCGTGTTCGATGGGCGCTGACGGCTCATGGCTGGCGCCCCGGCGAGTTGCCGGAACCACCGCCGGACGCCGCGCTCGAACCGGTCGTGGGCGTAGATGTCGGCGGCACGAAGATCCATGCCGCGCTGGTCCCGCCGGCCGGACCACCCTTGATCGACGCAACCGTCGCGACGGATCCACGTGGCAACCGAGAGGTCGTCGGACAGATCGCCGCGCTTGTCGAGAAGCTCACGGATCAGACCGAGCACGCGGAGCAGCCCCGGCGGATCGGCATCGGCACCCCCGGCGCGCCGGACCCGGTGACCGGGACCGTCGCCCACGCGCCGAACATTCCCGGCTGGGACCAGCTCGACGTGGCAGCTGAGCTCGAGAGCCGGTTGGGAGCACGTCCGGTGCTTCACAACGACGTCAACCTGGCCGCTTGGGGAGAGCGCTTCTGGAACGCCGAGCACAGCGGCGGTGACCTTGCCTTCGTCGCGGTCGGCACGGGCATCGGGCTCGGCCTGATCCTCGCCGACCAGCTGCACCGCGGTGGCCACGGGCTGGCGGGCGAGATCGGTGACCTGCCGTTCGGGGCCGATCCGTTCGAGGCCGAGAATCTGGTGCACGGCCCGCTCGAGACCGAGGTCAGCGGCCGCGGCATCGAACGTGCCTATGTCCGGGCCGGCGGCTCGGCGCGGCTGAGCGTTCCCGAGATCTTCGAAGCGGCCACGGCGGGCGATGTGATCGCTGAGCGGGTGATCGACGACATCGGCCGGCTGCTCGCCATGACGTTGCGGTCCGTGCGGGCGATCGTCGACCCCGATACGTACGTGCTCGGTGGAGGTATCGGATCTCGCCCGGAGACACTGGCCGCGACGCTGCGCTGGCTGGAGCCGGTCCCGGGGCCGGACTGGCGGGTGCACCTGAGCACCCTGGGTCCGCGGGCCACGGTCGCCGGCGCGTTGGCGATCGCCTGTTCCGATATGGGGTAGAGGGCCCGGCATGCGGTTGAACGAAGCGGAATGCCGTCGCCGGCTGGGTGCGGCCCGGGTCGCGCGGCTGGCGACCACCGGCGCCGACATGCGTCCGCACCTGGTGCCGGTGACGTTCGCCGTGTCCGGGGATCTTCTCGTCGTCGGCGTGGATCAGAAGCCCAAGACGACGACGAAACTCCGGCGGATGCGCAACATCGAGGAGAACCCACGGGTCACGGTGCTGTGCGACCACTATGACGACGACTGGACGCAGCTCTGGTGGGTGCGCGCCGACGGCGAAGCGTCGATCGTCGAGCGCGGCGAGATACGCGACCACGCCATCGAGCTGCTGGTCGCAAAGTATGAGCAATACGCCGTTGACCCACCCGCAGGGCCGGTCATCGTCCTCGCGATCGGTGCTTGGTCCGGCTGGGCATACTCATCCGCCGACCCCGCCGGTACCTGAAGGCGGCATCCGTGCGCGGCGCCTAAGCTGCACACGTCAGATGCACGATCGTGCATCAAGTAGTGAGTGACTGGTGCGTAAGTGCAAGAGCTAAGCCGTCGGCAAAGCGCACCTGCACGTTCGTGCATATTCACGTGGCATGTGGCACCATAATTCCAGGTGCAGGTACGGGCGATGCACGATCATGCGGATACGTAGGTGATTTTGATGGCTGATCGAGAAGATGCCCCTCATCTGCATGATCGTGCAGACGTTGCGGTCCTTGGTCGGCAGGTGCGTTGGCGGCGCAAGCAGCTGGACCTGCGACAGGAAGAACTGGCCGACCTCGCTGGCTGCTCGGAGCGGTTCGTCCACATGCTGGAGGCGGGAAAGCCGACCGTCCGGCTGGACAAGGTGCTCGATGTCCTGCGAGTCCTCGGTCTCCACCTCGAAGTGCGACGCGGCGTCGCCGACGGAATCACGGTGGCCGACACATGAGCTCGCAGCCCGAGTATGCCCTCGACGAGTTGGTCGACGTCGGCCGTGCTGATGTGTACAAGCAGGATTCGCTGGCTGGACATCTGGAACGGGAGGGCGACGACGTGCTCTTCCGCTACACGGATACATGGCTGGAGCGACCGAACACACCCATCGCGACCACTTTGCCGCTCACCGACGTGCCGCATCGCACAACGGGCGGCGCCGTCCCGGCGTTCTTCGCAGGGCTGCTCCCGGAGGGGCGCAGGCTGTCCGCACTACGCCGCGCTACCAAGACGTCTCCGGACGATGAGCTGACTCTTTTGCTCGGTGTCGGACAGGACGTCGTGGGTGATGTCCAGGTGGTTCCGGAAGGCTGCGTGCCGGGCCAAGTCAGTCCGCTGTTGGAAGTCGGCGACGAGCAACACTGGGGCCGCATCCGCTTCGCCGATATCGTCAGCAAGCTCGACACTCAGGTTGATCGCGTCGGCCTCGCTGGGGTGCAGGACAAGGTCAGTGCAGCCATGGTGAACCTCCCCATCATCCGAGCCGGGCACCGCTTCATCCTCAAGCTAGAACCGCCTGAGTACCGGCACCTTGTCGACAACGAGAATTTCTTTATCGACGCGGCCCGCAAGTCCGGATTGGATGTCGTGGACGCGACGATGTTGACCGACGCGGATGGCGCTCACGGGCTCCTCATCCGCCGGTTCGACCGCTACGCCGCTGACGGCATCGAGAGGTCGTTGGCGGTCGAGGACGGCTGCCAGGTTCTCGGCCGTCACCCGGCAGCGAAGTACCGGATGTCGACCGAGGATGTGTTCACCGCGCTCAGCCGCGTCTGCGGGGCGCCCGTCGTCGCCGCGCGGACATTCCTGGCCCAGCTGGCCTTCGCCTACGTCACCGGCAATGGTGATGCGCACGCGAAGAATTTTTCCGTCATGCAGGTCGATGACGACGAATGGCGGCCCACTCCTCTGTACGACGTGCCCAACTCGCAGCCCTACGGCGACAACACACTCGCGATGCCGATAGGCGGGCGGCGTGATGCCGGGTTGCCGGACTCGGCCTTCGTCGACCTGGGCCGGGCCATAGGTGTGCCTGAGCGAGCCTCTCGTAAGGTGCTCGCGGATATCGCGGCGAAGGTCGATGTCTGGCTGCCCGACCTCGAACGGTTGCCTTTCGATACCGGGGTGCTCAAGAAGCTGCGTCGGGTCATCGAGCGCCGACGTGCCACGCTGGAGCGCAATGCGGCTGCCGGCGGTGCGCCGCGTCGTGGCCGATAGGACCTGTTCCCGTTGTGGCCCCACTGATGGCGGACCGCTCAGCGGCTCCTCCGGGCGGGCTCCGGCCGCGCGGCGTCGTGCCTGGGTTGTTCGTTCAGGTGGCGCATCGCCCGGTAGAGCATGCTTTTCACCACGCGTGGATGCAGGCGCGACACGATGGCCATGTAGAGCCGGCCGCGCCGGTTGTGGATCTGGACGATGGTCGTCAGGGTCACCGCATCGGTCTGAACCAGTACCGATGCGCGGAAGTCGAGATGCCCGGCGTTGGTGCCCAGCAGCACCTCGTGCGTGTCCCGTTCGATGGTGTCGAAGGCGCGATTGCTCTCCGGCCTGATCCCGACGAGGCGAACCAGCCGGTTGCGCAGCAGAAGCAGCGCGCCCACCCACCGCGGCGGTGACCGGAAGATGGCATCGGCCCACACCTGCGGGTCGGTGGTCGCGCCCGGTTGGAGTGTGACCTCGAAGGCGTCGGCGTAATCGACCCGGTCCAGCGCGTCCCTGATGAGGAGGCTTTGGTCCGGAATCGGTACCGCGCGCGGTTTAGGGAACTCGGTCAGCCGTCGCCATAGGCGCACCCACGGTGACCACCGCGCCGGCTGGGCGACCCGGCCGGTGGCGGCCAGTTCGGCGTTGTCGAGGAGGTCTTCGAGTACGGCGTCGTGTAGCCAGCGGACCACTAGTGGCACGAGCACTCGCATCACGCCCCGCGGACGTGCCTCGAGGACGTGACGGACCACGCACCGGCCGTCGGCGATCGGCTCGACGCTGAGCTCATGGCGGCCGGTGATGCCGGTCTCGGGGTGGAACGTGAACTCGATCCGGCGTCCGGGCTCGTAGGCGCTCACCCAATACCGGACCTCGCCGTGGCCGCCGTCGGCGCCGACCTGCAGCGGGCGGTCGAACCTCATCGGGACCCAGGCCGGAGACGGCCACAGCGGATCATCGTCCGATGCCAGCCTGTCGAGTAGGGCGCCCACCTCTTCGGCGGGGGCGTTGATCGTGCGTGCGTGCACGTTTCGCATGGAACTCTCCCTCCATACGGTCGCGTATGGTAACCATACGGTACCGTACGGTTGGTGAGATCGAAACATCAGGGTCAGGGCGCCTCTGGAGCGCGCCTGACCGCATCGGATTGGGCGCAGGCGGCTTTGACGGCCATTGGGGAGGGCGGGCTCGCGGCCGTGGCGGTCGAGCCGCTCGCGACCCGGCTCGGAGCGACCAAGGGCAGTTTCTACTGGCATTTCCAGAACCGCAAAGCATTGATCGAAGCCGCGTTGCGGTTGTGGGAGCGGGAGCACACCGAGATGATCATCTCGGCCATGGAAGCCGACCCGGATCCGGCCGCACGGCTACGGAGGCTGTTCACCCTGGTGGTCGGGTATAGCCGCCATGACCGGATCGAGATCGCGCTGATGGCTACCGCCGACGACCCTATGGTCGCGCCGGTCGTGCAAGGTGTGACGGAGCGCAGGGTGGCCTATGTGGCGGCACAGTTCGAACAGCTCGGATTGCCGGTGGGTGAGGCGCGCGGCCGTGCCCTGCTGGCAGTGAGTGTCTATCTGGGCCACATCCAGCTGGCCCATGCCGCGCCCGAAACGCTCCCGCGTGACTCGGGGGAGTGGGAGCGGCACCTGAGCGGCATGGTCGACACCTTCCTTCCGTGACGGTCCGGACCGCTCCGGTGATGTAGCGCCGGAGTGTGAGCTGAGTCACTGCCGTTCATGAAGTGGTGGGTTGTCTCGTCTGTAGTTCGTGAGCACGACGGACGGAGACATCATGACTGCTGCTATCGCTACATCTGGGCTGGTGAAGGGGTTCGGCTCGACCCGCGCGCTGAGCGGCCTCGACCTGGTTGTCGAGACCGGGGAGGTGCATGGATTCCTCGGGCCGAATGGCGCCGGCAAATCCACCACCATCCGGGTGCTGCTCGGGCTCCTGCGGGCCGACTCCGGCCGCGCGGAAGTTCTCGGCGAAGATCCCTGGTACAACGCGGTCTCCCTGCACCGGCGGATGGCCTATGTGCCGGGGGATGTCGAGCTGTGGCCGAACCTCACCGGCGGTGAGGCGATCGATCTGCTCGGCCGGCTCCGGGGTGGGCTCGACCCGGCCCGGCGGGCGGAGCTGATCGAGCGCTTCGACCTCGATCCGACGAAGAAGGGCCGCACCTACTCCAAGGGAAACCGGCAGAAGGTCGCGATCGTGGCGGCGCTCGCCTCCGACGCGGAGTTGCTGCTACTCGACGAGCCGACCGCCGGGCTGGACCCGCTGATGGAAGTGGTGTTCCAGGACGTGATCAACCAGGTGAAGTCGGAGGGGCGAACGGTGCTGCTCTCCAGCCACATCCTGGCTCAGGTCGAAGAGCTCGCCGACAAGGTCAGCATCATCCGGCAGGGCGAGATCGTCCAGTCCGGCACTCTCACCGAGATGCGGCACCTCACCCGCACCACCATCGAGGCGGATACCGGCAAGCCAGTCAGCGGCCTGGAGGGGATGCCCGGCATCCACGACTTGGAGTCCACCGACGACCGGGTGCGGTTCGCGGTCGACGGTGACCATCTCGCCAGAGCGGTCCGGGCCTTGAGCCAATTCGAGATCCGCAGTCTGACCAGCCATCCGCCCACGCTGGAGGAGCTCATGTTGCGTCACTACGGCGACGAACTCGCCGTGGCTGGCAACGGAAACCGGGAGGAGCGATGACGGTAACCGCCGTTCGGCAGCCGTCCCGGGCGCCCGCCGGGAACTCTCCCGGTGACGTTCTCGCTGGTACCGGCCCACTGATCCGGTTCGTGCTGCGCCGTGATCGGATCAAGCTGCCCGCGTGGCTGCTGGGCATCAGCGTTCTGCTGGTTCAACTGACGACGGCGGCCTCCGGTCTCATGGAGACCGAACAGCAGCGAGAAGACGTCAGGCGGTTCATGGAAGGAGCGGTCGGTGCCGTGTTCGGCCCCGGCTATGGGCGCGACGCGATCTCGCCCGACTTGTACGTTGCCGGCGTCTACGGCCTCGTCTTCTTCGTGCTGGCGGCTTTGATGAGCATTCAGCTGGTCGCCCGGCACACTCGGGTCGATGAGCAGAGCGGGCGGGCCGAACTCCTCCGGGCCGCCGTCGTCGGGCGCTACGCCCAGCTCACAGCGGCGCTGACCGTCGCGGCCGGCGCGAACGTGTTGCTCGCGCTGATGCTCGGCGGTGTGATGGCCGCCAAAGGCTACAACGGCGCCGACGGTTTGCTGTTCGGCGCCAGCGTAGCGGCGGTGGGGCTGGTATTCGCCGGGATCACCGCGCTCACCGTCCAGGTCACCGAATATTCGCGGGCCGCAACCGGAATGGCGGGCGCGGTGCTCGGGGCGGCATGGGCGGTCCGGGCGGCAGGCGACATGGCTGACGACTACGGCAGCCCACTGTCATGGTTTTCGCCACTGGCCTGGTCGAACCAGACTCGCCCGTATGTGGACGGCCGGTGGTGGCCGCTGTTGCTCTCGGTTGCTCTCGCCGCGGCTGCCGCCGCGGCCGGATATGCGTTGTCGAGCCGGCGGGATGTCGGAGCGGGACTGGTCGCGGCCCGCGCCGGGGTACCCGTGGCCGCGGCCTGGCTCGGGTCGCCGCTGGCGGCAGCGTTCCGGCTGCAGCGGGCCAGCCTGATCTGGTGGACGGTAGCGCTGGCGATATTCGGTTTCATGTTCGGCGGGTTCGCAGATCAGATCACCGACACCGACGGCATCAGCGAGGACCGTATCGAGATGTTCGGCGGCTCTGTCGAGACATTGGCCGACGGCTATCTCGGTGTGATCACGCTGTTCACCGCTTCTCTCGCGGGCATCATGGTTGTCCTCGGCGTGCAGGCGGTCCGGCTGGAGGAGACCAAGGGCCGGGCCGAGCCGTTGCTGGCGACCGCGACCAGCCGCTGGGCCTGGTTCGGCAGCTACCTGGTGGTGTTGTCGGCCGGGCTGGTCGGGCTGCTGCTCGTCGTCGGGCTGGTAGCCGGAGCGGGCGCTGCCGTCTCGGTGGGCGACAGCGCGTACATCTGGGATGTGACCGCGGCACACCTGGCGCACGCTCCGGGCGTCTTGGTCCTGCTCGGGCTCGCCGCGCTGCTGTTCGGTGTGCTGCCCAGGGTGATCGGGGCGACCTGGGTGGTGCTCGGCCTCGGCGTGTTCGTCGGGATCTTCGGGCCGCTGATGGAGGTTCCTCAGGGGCTGCGCAACGTGCTTCCCACGGAGCACACCGGCCAGCCGCCTCTGGACAGCGTCTCCTGGCCGGCGATGGTGATTCTTCTGGTGATCGCCGCCGGGCTGATGGCGGCAGGCCTCGCCGCCTTTCGCCGCCGGGACCTGGAGACCAAGTGAACCGGTGGTGACGACATGAGGATCTTCATCGCCGGCGCGTCCGGCGCGATCGGCAGGCAGCTTGTTCCTTTGCTGGTGGCAGGTGGCCACGAGGTGGTCGGCTCGACCCGCTCAGCCGCCAAAGCCGGCACGCTGCGTGTACTGGGTGCCGAGCCGGTCGTGGTCGACGCGCTGGACCCGGACTCGGTCGCTGACGTGGTCGCGAAGGCAGAGCCAGAGGTGATCGTCCATCAACTGACCGCGTTGAGCGGCCGGCCGCGGTTTCGGCAGGTGAAGGCGATGATGGCCGCCGCCAACCGGTTGCGTACCGAAGGCACCGACCATCTGCTCGCCGCGGGTCATGCCGTCGGCGTCCGCAAGTTCGTCGCACAGAGCAACGCCATGTGGATGGAACGCGTCGGCGGGCCGGTCGCCGGCGAGGACGGACGGATCGAGCCGCACCCGCCTGCCGATGTGGCCGAGGCCGTGGCCGCCTTGCGCCACGTGGAGGACTCGGTGACCCGGATTACCTGGGCCGACGGCATCGTGCTCCGCTACGGTGGCTTCTACGGCGCGGGTACCGGCCTCACCGGCGACGTCATAGCCGACCAGGTCCGCAAACGAAGGTTTCCGATCGTCGGTGGAGGTGGCGGGGTGTGGTCGCTGGTGCACATCGCCGATGCCGCGGCGGCCACCGTGGCGGCGGTCGAACGAGGCAAGTCAGGCATCTACCACGTCGCCGATGACGAGCCGGCGCAAGTATGCGACTGGCTGCCCCACTTGGCCCGCGCACTCGGAGCCAAACCGCCGCTGCGTGTACCGGCCTGGTGTGTGCGCTTGCTGACGGGCGCGGGGGCGGTGAACATGATGACGCAGGCGCGCGGGATCTCCACTGAGACGACCAAGCGGGAACTGGACTGGACGCCGCGGTACCCGGACTGGCGTAAAGGTTTCACCGAGGAATTGGGGTAGCTGGATATGTCTGTCTCGGAACTGTACGGCGGGCTGCGGCCGCGAGCGTTCGCCATTGCGTATCAGATGCTCGGCAGTGTCGGCGAAGCCGAGGACCTGGTGCAGGAAGCGTTTCTGCGGATGCATCAGGTTGAGCAGCGCGGCGAGACGATCAACTCGCCCCGGGCGTACATCGCCACGATGGTCACCCGGCTGGCCATCGATCAGCTCCGCTCAGCGCGGGCGCAGCGGGAGCAGTACATCGGCGAGTGGCTGCCGGAGCCACTGGCCACCGAGCCGACACCGGCTGAGAAGGCCGAGACCGCCGACTCGTTGTCACTCGCATTCCTGGTGCTGCTGGAAAGCTTGACGCCGCAGCAGCGGGCCGCGTTCCTGCTACGTGAGGTGTTCGAGTATCCGTACCCGGAGGTCGCCGAGATCATCGGCACCGATGTGGACAGTGCCCGGCACCTGGTGGCACGGGCCCGAAACCATGTACGGGAGCGCAGGCCACGCCATTACGCCTCCCGGCGGCAGCGAGAAGAGCTGGCTCAGCGCTTCTTCGCCGCCGCCCAGCAGGGCGATATGTCCGCGTTGGAAGAGATGTTGGCGCAGGATGTGGCCTTGCACGCCGACGGTGGCGGGAAGGCGCCGGTACACAAGCAGCCGATCTTCGGCCGGACCCGGGTGGCACGGGCCTTGTCGAAGGGGATCCCTATCCTGCTACGCAGGGGCGGGCGTATCGAGCTCACGGAGGTCAACGGCCAGCCCGGCGCGGTGGCGTTCGACGAGCACGACCAGCTGATCGGAGTCATGGAGCTCGACGTCGCCGACGGCCAGATCCAGGCGATCAACTCCGTGGCCAATCCTGACAAGCTGCAACACCTCGCCAAGGTCGGGCCCCTCGGCGTCCTGCTGCTCGCGGGCCTCCGATCAGGCGACGAGACCTGAGCTCTGGGTCAGGTACCGGCCGCATCCAGAGCGGTGAGCTGCTCGGCGGTGAGCTTGACGTCGAGTGCCGGCATGGCGGCGTCGTAATGGTCCAACGTGCGCGGGCCCATCAGCGCCACCCGCTCCGGCTCGGTTTGGTGCAACATCCAGGCGAGCACCACCTGGCTCGGGGTGACGTCCAGCTCAGCGGCCAGCTGGTCGACCGCGGCCAGCCGGGCGTCGGTGTCCGGTCCCGCGTAGCCGGCCAGCATCCGATGTCCGGTGCGGCGCTCGGGCTCGTAGGCGCCTTGCAGTATCGGTGAGTAGGCGACCAGCGTGAGGTCGTCGTGCGTCTGCAAGTAGTCCATGTGTTCGTCGCCGACGACCGACGCGTACTGCCGGCCGGCCGGCGGCCGCAGGTAGGAGTGTTGCTGTTGGACGGCGACCGGCGCGGGCCAGCCGTGCTGCGCGCATAGTTGCCGGATTCGCTCGAGCCGCCAGGCGCGTACATTGGACCAGCCGATGTAGCGCACCTTCCCGGATTGCACGATGCCGGCTAGCGCCTCCAGCGTCTCCTCGAGTGGCGTGTTGTGGTCATCCACGTGAACGTAGTAGAGGTCGATGTGGTCGGTGCGCAGCCTTCTCAGACTGCCGTCGACCGCGGCGCGCAACGTGTCGGCTCCAGCCCCGACGAAACGCACCCGGCTCCAGTCCGTGCTGCCGTCCGCCATGCGCGCGTCGTCGGGATTCTGCACGACGCCGCTGCCCTTTGTCGCCAGGAAGACCTGGTCCCGGCGGCTGCCCTCGGACATCCAGCGGCCTAGCAGTTCCTCACTCTCCCCGCCGTTGCCGGCCGGCATATGCCACCAGCAGTAACAGTCCGCGGTGTCGAGGAACGTCCCGCCCGCCCCGACATAGCGGTCCAGCATCTGTCGCGACGTGGCCTCATCGGTTCGCGTGCCCATCAGCATGCAACCCAGCGCCAGCTGGCTGACCTGCTCACCTGTGCGCCCTAGTTCAACAGTCTTCACCTGTTGCTCCTTCGTCTCGTTGTCAACGCTTTGAACGCTACGAACTGGAGCGCGCTCCAGGTCAACTCCCATGTTCGTGAACACTCTTCCGTGCCAAGACCCGGCAAACGTATTCGTTATCACCGGTGGGGTGCGTTGGAGCGGCCGAATTGACCCGGAGGGGTAACGCGCCGACCCGGGCATCGCTCATAGCGTCTCTGACAAGCCTGTTCGGCCCCGGTGCGGGGCAGGTTTCGATGAGGCCCTTTCCGCGACCCGAGGTGGTGCGATGCAACTCCAGCATGAGTTCACGCTTCCGATCCCGCCCGATCAGGCGTGGTCGACGCTGCTCGACGTGGAGCGCATCGCGCCGTGTATGCCAGGCGCAGCCCTGGATCGGATCGACGGTGACGACTTCTCCGGCCGGGTGACCCTCAAGGTCGGACCGCTTCGGCTGAACTACCGGGGTGATGCCCGGCTGGAGGAGAAGGACCCACAAGCGCGCCGGCTGGTGATCGCCGCTGAGGGTCAGGAAGCTCGCGGATCCGGCACGGCGAAAGCGGCGGTTACCGCGTCGTTGTCGGCCGTTCCGGACGGGACACGCGTCGCGCTGCAAACGGACCTGGCCCTCACCGGCCGGCCGGCCCAGTTCGGCCGGGGCCTGGTGAACGAGGTCGCGGGGACGATCATCGGCCAGTTCGCCGAACGGCTCTCCGCTGAGATGAGCAACGGCGGGCTACCCCAGCAAGCGCTGCCGGACGCGGGTGCCGATGCGCCAGGGGCTGGCAACGGCCGGCCCTCGTCGTCGCCCGGATCGTCGTCGGCGGTGACCGACACCGACGAGAACTCGCTGGACGTGCTGACCCTGCTGCGTACGACGGTCGGCACCCGGGGCCTGATCGCGCTCGGCGGGATCGCGGCCGTGGTCGCTGCCTTCCTGCTGGGCCGCCGTCGTTCCCGATCCTGGCCCGCCGCTGACGGCCGACCGCCCGGATGGCCGGCCGTGTATGTCATCGACGCAGGGGAGAAGTGATCGCGGTGTACGACCTGCAGAAACTGCTCTGGGATGTCCGCAAGGACCTGGATCTGGCCAACCGTTTCCGGTCCGAGCCGGACGCGGTGCTCGACGAGTACGGCATCGATGGAGAGGAGCGTGCCGCGATGAAGGCGCTGGACTTCAAGACGTTGTACGAACGTGGCGCCAATCCGTACCTGCTCTATTTCTGCGCGCTGCAGATCGGCGTCGACCGCGCCGAGTACTACGCAAAACTCCGCGGGGAGGTCAGCTGATGGGACAGATAGTCGGAGCGTTCACGGCATCACACTCACCCGGCATCACCGGATTCCCCGAACGCGCCGAGCCGGCTCAACGAGAGGCCGTCGAGGGCGCGTTCGGTGAGGTCCGACGCCGGATCGAGGAGCTGGCGCCGGATGCGGTGGTCGCAGTCTCTGTCGAGCATTTCACCAACTTCTTCCTGGGCAACCTGCCGGCGTTCGCCATCGGCACGGCCGGTTCGTACCTCGGCCCGGTGACGAAGGAGATGGGCGAGTTCCTGGGTGTCGAGCAGCATGATTACCCTGGCGACGCGGTGCTGGGCGCACACCTGTACCGGTTCGCGCTGGAGTCGGACTTCGACCCGGCGCTGGTTGAGGGCGGCTTGGCGTTCGACGAGAACTTCTGCGTGCCGCTAAAGCACCTCGACCCCGGCTCGGCGCTGCCGCTCGTGCCCGTCATCGTCAACGGTGTTAATCCGCCGTGGCCGACAGCCCGGCGCTGCTACGACTTCGGCCGGATGATTCGCGCTGCCGTGGAAGCGCAGGACGACGCGCGGCGAGTCGTCGTTCTCGGAACCGGCGGTCTCTCCCACTGGGTGGGTATGCCGGAGGCAGGCTCGGTGAACGAGGAGTTCGACCGTGATTTCCTCGACCGGCTGGAGAGCGGCGACCCGGCCAGGCTCACCGACTACACGCAGGAGCAGATCGACGCCGCCGGCAACGGCGCGCACGAGATCCGCACCTGGCTGGTCACCGCCGGCGCGGCCGGAGTGCCCTTCGACACCCTCGTCTACGAACCCGTTCCCGCCTGGCTCACCGGAACCGCGCTGGCCGCGGCCCGGATCTAAACCGACCCGGATCTGAACCAACTTTGGAGGACCACTTATGAGCAAGCTGCCCGACGTCACCGGCCGGGACATGCGTGGTGTCATGGCCTACCCACCCACCCCCGCCCTCCCTGGCGCGGAGCGCGTGGACGCCACCGACACCGTCGACCTCGCAGAGACCGAGCGGATGATCCGCACCCTGGTCAACGACGGGGTCGACGCGATCGCGCTCAACGGCACCCTGGGCGAATGCGCCACGCTGACGCTGGACGAGTGGAAGGCGTATGCCGCCTGCGCGCAGGAGACCGCCGAGGCCACCCGGTCCGGGTTCCCACTGTTCATCGGGACAACGACACTCAACACGCGGGACACCGTGTCGCGGATGCGCTACCTGGCCGACCTCGGCGTCACGGGCACGCTGCTGGGGCGGCCGATGTGGGGCGAGATGACCGGACCGGTGATGGAGCGTTTCTACCGCGACGTCGCCGAAGCGGTGCCGGAGCTGGCCATCACGGTGTACGACAACACGGCAGCCTTCCGCGGCATCATCCCGCGCAGCGTGTACCGGACCCTTGTCGAGCTGCCGCAGGTGGTGGCCGTCAAGTACGCGGGTGGCGCGTCCGTCGGCTTCCGCTACCACAACGACATGGCGCACACCCAGACGTCGTTCCCGCTGATGCCGATCGAGACCGACTGGTTCCCGGCCTGGGAGATGTACGGCGAAGAGCTGGTGGGTATGGCGTGGTCGTCGACGACGGCGTGTGGCCCGGCTCCGGTGCTGGCACTGCGGGACGCGCTGCGTGAGAACCGGTACGACGAAGCGCGCTGGCTCACCGAGCGGCTGCGCTGGGCGCACGAGCCGTTCCTGGTCGGGCAGGACTTCATGGAGTTCGCCAAGTACAACGTCCCGCTGGAGAAGATCCGGGTGAACGAGGCCGGCTACATCGACGTCGGCAAATCCCGCCCGCCCTACACCGAAGACTTCGTCCCCGAGAAACACGTCCAGGACACCAAGGACCACATCGCCCGCTACAAGCAGGTCGTGAAAGAGGTCGCGGAACGTCTGGGCAGGACACACACAGAGAAGGTGTGACAGATGACCGCGACCGGAACCAGCGAGGGCGTCCAGCGGATGCTGGCTGACATGCGGGAAGGTGTCCTGCAGGGACGGGTTCCCGCGCGGATTTTCAACGACCAGGAGATCTTCGACCTGGAGCGGGACAAGCTCTTCTCCACGGCGTGGTGTTTCCTCGCACACGAGTCGGAGATCCCCAAGAACGGCGACTACGTGGTGCGCTACATCGCGAACAACAGCATCATCGTGGTGCGCGATGAGCACGGGAACATCAACGCCAACCTCAACATGTGCCGGCATCGCGGCAACATGATGTGTAAGTCGGAGATGGGTAACGCCTCGCATTTCCGGTGCTCGTACCACGGCTGGGTGTACAAGAACTCCGGTGAGCTGATCGGTGTGCCCTACTTCAAGGAGGGCTACGAAGGGCAGCTGGACAAGAAGCAGTGGGGCATGATCAAGATCCGCATCGACACGTATGCGGGCCTGATCTTCGGCACGCTTGACCCACAGGCGCCGAGCCTGGACGAGTACCTGGGCGGGTTCCAGTTCTATCTGGACATCTATCTCAGGCAGGGCGCGGGTGGCAGCGAGGTACACGGCCCCCCGGACCACTGGGTGGCCGAGACGGATTGGAAGATCTGCGCGGAGAACTTCTCCGGCGACGGCTACCACACCCCGGTGGCGCACCAGTTCGGGTTCCACCTCGGGTACTTCCCGTCGTCCGGAGCGACGCACAGCGAAGGCTGGGCGGTGCACATCCCGGACAAGGGCCACGGCATCGGGCTCGGCCACACACCGGGGATGCCGCCGTTCTTCGGTTACCCGGACGAGCTGGTCGAGCAGATGCGTGGCAGCCTGTCGGCCGAGCAGATAGAGGTGTTCTCGAAAACCCGTACCGCCGTGGGCTCGGTGTTCCCGAACCTCTCCTTCCTGATCCAGCCGTTCAGCCTGGTGCCGGGTGAGCCGGGGGTGCGCTTCTGCACCATGCGGCTGTGGCATCCGATCGGTCCCGGCCGGATGGAGATGTGGTCCTGGTGCCTCGTGCCGAAGGACGCCTCGGACGAATACAAGGAGGCGGCGTACAAGGCGTACACGCTGACCTTCGGTCAGGCGGGCACGTTCGAGCAGGACGACTTCGAGAACTGGACCAGGGTCACCAAGGCGGCGGGCGCCACGGCGGTGCGGGACGTGGACTTCCCCTACGTCATGGGCCTGGAGCGCCCGCGGTTGGCGGATTTCCCTGGTCCTGGGTACGCGGTCTCGCCCTATGTCACGGACACCAACTTCCGCAACCTGTGGTCCACCTGGCTGGACTACCTGACCCGGGAGGCCTGACATGGCGCTGAACGTGACCGGTGTGGACCGGGAGACCCGAGAGTCGATCCGCGAGTTCCTGTACCTGGAGTCGCTGGCGCTCGACGAGCGGCGGTTCCGGGACTGGCTCGAGGCGTTCGCCGACGACGCTCACTACGAGATCCCGGTGCGGGTGACCCGGGAGAAGCTCTCCGAGTGGGAACTGTCGCCCACATCCCGGATCTTCGACGACACCAAGGAAACCCTGGATGTGCGGGTGAAACGGCTGGAGACCGACTTCGCATGGTCCGAGCAGCCGCCCTCACGCACGCGGCATTTCATCACGAACATCATTGTCCAGCCGACAGAGAAGGCCGACGAGTATCTGGCCTTGTCCAGCTGTCTCGTCTACCGAAGCCGCGGCGAGGAGATCACGCCCAGCCTCTTCTCCGCCCAGCGCAGGGACCTGCTGCGCCGCGACGGTGATAGCTGGCTGATCGTGCATCGCTGGGCCGCGCTCGACCAGGCCGTCGTGAACGCCCACAACATGTCGATCTTCATCTGAACAAGAGCCCCCACTCGTGTTGATCATGGCCACGTGACGCCTCTTCGAGGTCGAATAGGTGCCATCTGCCCATGATCAACGCAGGAGGGGGCGGAGGAGGGAACGTGGACGAGGACTCTAGCGAGCACGGAACCGCAGAACAGTGGCCCGCGGGCGGCGCGCTGCTCGATGAGGTCCCGCGTGACGGCGGTGTCGAAGGGCCTATCGTGATCGCGAACGAGTTCGCCGACGTGGTCGTCACCCGCGTGCACACCCGCAACGGGGTGCGGCTGGACATCTGGTCGCCGCGACGCGGGACCCGCGTCCAGCTGGACGCCGTCGAGCTGGATTGCCTCAGCTACCAGGAACCCGAGACGTTCACCGAGATGCTCGAACGGAAACCCGGGGGATGACAGGCCCCGGCCCCGCGGCGCAATCAGCTCCACCCGGACGACTGGCCGGTCGGACCGTGCTGGTCACGGGCGGCGGTTCGGGGATCGGGCGCGGCGTCGTGGACGCGTACCTCGCCGAGGGCGCTCGGGTGACGGTGCTGGAGCGATCCGACGAGTACATCGCCAAGCTGGCCAGCGACGTCGGCGACGCGGTCAGCATTGTGCGCGGCGACGCGACCGACCCAGCCGCCATCGTGAAGGCTGTCAGCACGGCTGCCGACGACGCCCGTCTCGACCACCTGACCTGCTGCGCCGGCGTCTTCGACTACTACGCCTCGGTGCGCGATCTCACGGCTGCAGAGTTGCGAGCCGCAGCGGAGGAGATCTGGCGGGTCAACGTCCTCGGCGGACTGCTCGCGGTCAATATCGCCTACCCGAGGCTGCGGGCGGCGCGTGGTTCGGTCACCTTGACGCTGTCCGCGTCCGCGTTCTATCCGGAAGGCGGCGGTGTGCTGTACGGCAGCTCGAAGTGGGCGCTACGCGGCGTCGTCGCTCATCTGGCCAAGGATCTGGCCCCGGATGTGCGGGCGAACGGCGTGGCGCCCGGCGGAACGTCGGGAACCCGGCTGGGCGGACTGGATGCGCTGGATCAGGACATGACCGCCGACCGGGTCGACGGCCGCGACCAGCGAATTCAGGCGGGCAACGCGCTTGACGTCATTCCGCGGCCCGAGGATCACGCGGGCGCATACGTGTATCTGGCGGATCCCGTGGCGGCGCGCATCGTCACCGGCGTCGTGGTGAACACCGACGGAGGCAGGACGTGACACAGACTCAAGGACAGCCCCAAGCCCCGGCCCGAGCGGCGGCGGACGCGCCTCCACCAGGCACCGAGCGCTTTGTGGGCCAGGCGGTCCGGCGGCGTGAGGATCCGCGATTCCTGACCGGACGGGGGCGCTTCCTCGAGGACCGGACTTTGCCGGGGCAGCTCTACGCGCATTTCGTGCGCAGTTCGGTGGCCCACGCGCGGCTACTCGGGATCGACACCGCCGCCACTCTGGCCACACCGGGTGTCGTCGCCGTCATCACCGCAGACGACCTGCGCGACGTGCACCCGATCCCGCTGATCCGGCAGCCGCCCAGCCTCGGTGTGCCGTTGCCCGAGCTGCCGGTGCTGTCGTCGGGAACCGTCCGCTGGGTGGGTGACCCGGTGGCCGTCGTCATCGCCGAATCGCCCGCGGCCGCCGCCGACGGCGCGGAGGCGGTGCACGTGTCCTACGAAACCCTTCCTGCGGTGTGCCTTGTTGAAGACGCCGTGGCCGGCGATGCACCCGTGCTCCATGAGGGGTTCGACGACAACTGCTGCTTCCGCACCTCGTACACCGGCGGCGACACCGCTGCGGCCTTCGACGCCGCGCCACACCGCCTGCGCCGCCGCCTGGTGAACCACCGGGTCGCGCCGTTCGTGATGGAGCCACGCGGCATGATCGCAGCGTATGACCAGCACGAGCAGGTCATGGATGTCTGGATCACTACTCAGCGTCCGCATCACACCAGGTGGTTCATCGGCCAGGTGCTGGGGATGCCAGAACATCTGATCCGGGTCGACGCGGGCGACGTCGGCGGCGCGTTCGGGGCCAAGGAGCCGATGTATCCCGACGAGGCCGCGATCGCCTACGCCGCGAAGCACCTGGGCCGGCCGGTGAAGTGGGTGGAGGAGCGAACCGAGAGTTTCCTCGCAACGACGCACGGCCGCGATCACGTCGCCGACCTGGAAGTGGCCTTCGACGACGACGGCGTCATCACCGCCATGCGCGGGCGCGTGCTGGGCAACATGGGGGCGTACCTGTACCCGAACTCGTCGGGAACCATCATCGGCCGTACGGGCCCGTTGCTGCCGCAGAGCTACGCCTTCGACTCGATCGACGTCGAGATCGTCGGCGTGTTCACCAACACGACCCCCACCGGGCCATATCGAGGCGCCGGCCGGCCGGAGGCCACCTACTACACCGAGCGCCTGATCGACGAGGTCGCCGCGGATCTCGGACTGGATCCGGCGGAGGTGCGTCGTCGTAACTATGTTCCCGCCGACGCGTTCCCATGGCACACCCCGACCGGCTTGGACTACGACAGCGGCGACTACGCGGCAGCCCTGCAGACGGCGCTGGACGAGATCGGGTACGACGACGTGCGGGCCATGCAGCGCGCGGGCACGGACGACGGCCGGCTGATCGGGCTGGGTATGGCGTCGTACGTCGAGATCGGCGGCGTGACGCCGTCGGCGGTGGCGGCGATGGAAGGCTCACCCGGTCTGTGGGAGAGCGCGTCCGTGCGGGTTCACCCGTCCGGCAAGGTGGCCATCTCGATGGGGACGTGCGGGCACGGTCAAGGCCATGAGACGACGTTCGCGCAGGTGGCCGCCGATGCGCTGCAGATCCCGTACGACGACATCTCGATCATCTACGGCAACACCGAGACCTCGCCGTTCGGCTTCGGCACGTTCGGATCGCGCAGCGCGGCGGTTGGCGGCACCGCTGTGCTGCTTGCCTGCCGGAAGGTGGTGGCCAAAGCGCGACGATGGGCTGGCGAGCTGCTGGAGGCCGACGAGAAGGACATCGAGCAGGTTCCCGGCGGTTACCAGGTCAGGGGTGTGCCCGCGAGCCGGATCGGCTTCGCCGCTATCGCGACCAAGGCGCTGATGCTGATGAAACCGCTGCCCGAAGGTGAAGAGCCAGGGCTGGACGCGACCGGCTACTTCGACCCGCCCAACTACACGTTCTCCTCCGGGACACACGCGTGTGTGGTGGAGGTGGACCGCGACACCGGCCACATCGAGGTCACCGACTTCGTCGCCGTGGACGACTGTGGCACCGTGATCAACCCGCTTGTGGCCGACGGACAGGTGCATGGCGGCGTCGCCCAGGGTGTCGCGCAAGCGCTGTTCGAGCGGGTGGTCTACGACGATGACGGTCAGCCGCTGACGTCGTCGTTGATGGACTACGCCGTCCCAACGGCGCGGCAGACCCCGGTGATCCGTACGGCCCGCGCGACGTCGCCCACGCCCGTGAACCCGATGGGTGTGAAGGGCATCGGGGAGAGCGGCGCGATCGGGTCGACGCCGGCCATCGCGAATGCGGTACTGGATGCGCTGCGCCCGGCGGGTGTGTGGGACCTGGACATGCCGTTCACGCCGGAGCGGGTGTGGGCGGCCCTGCGGACCGCGCCGGGCCGAATCGACCGACCCATCCCGCGTTGATCATGGCCACGTGACACCTATCGGACGCCGAACACGCGTCACGTGCCCATGATCAACGCGAAAATGTGGAGGAGTGAATATGACGACGGTGTCGGCCGGTCAGGCAGTGGGGGAGACGCTATGGCAGCTCGGCGTCCGGCAGGTGTTCGGTGTGGTGGGCAGTGGAAACTTCGTGCCCACGGCAGCCCTGGTTGAGGCTGGTGCCAGATACGTGGCGGCCCGGCATGAGGGTGCGGCGGTCACGATGGCGGACAGCTACGCACGGGTGTCTGGAGAGCTGGCCTTGTGCAGTGTGCACCAGGGGCCGGGGTTGACCAACACGATCACCGGCCTGGTGGACGCGGTGAAGAGCCGGACGCCGTTGCTCGTCATCACTGGTCAGACGTCCGCCGGATCGACCAGATCGAATTTCTATGTCGACCAGATCGGGCTTATCGACCGCACTGGCGCAATCGCGGAGCAGGTGTACCGAGGGGAGACGGTGGTCGAGGACACGGTCCGGGCGTTCCGCCGGGCGTGGGTGGAGCGCCGGCCGGTGGTGCTCAACCTGCCGCTGGACATCCAGGCTGCCGGTGTACCCGCGCCCGAACAGCTCGCGACCGACGGGGGCGGCACGGTGCGCGTACCTGCGCCCACCCCGGAATCCGTTGCGGGCGTGGCGAGCCTGCTAGCCACCGCGAGGCGGCCGCTGATTATCGCCGGGCGCGGCGCGGTGGTGTCAGACACGCGGGATGCACTGCTCCTGCTCGGAGAACGGACTGGAGCGCTGCTGGCCAATACGGCCGTCGCCAACGGGTTCTTCACCGACGATCCGTGGACGCTGGGTATCGCCGGTGGGTTCGCGTCCGACGGCGCGGCGGAGTTGATGCGCGAGGCCGACGTCGTGGTTGGCTTCGGCTGCTCCTTCACCACGTGGACCACGCGGCACGGGCGGCTGCTCGGGCCGGACGCGGCGGTCGTGCAGGTCGACGTCGACGCACGTGCACTCGGGCAGACCGAGCGGGTTGATGTGGGTGTGCTCGGTGATTCGGGTGAGACCGCCCGGGCACTCCTCGACGAGCTGGCGGCGCGGGACAGCCGGCAGGAAGACAGTCCATATGCGGGCAAACCCGGCTGGCGGACCGAGACCGTCGCGGCCCGGATCCACCGCTACGGCCGAGCACAATCCGCGGAGTCGCAAGCGGGGCAGCCAGGCCTGATTCACCCGAGGGTGCTGTCCCTTGAGCTGGAGACGATGCTGCCCGCGGCGCGGACCGTCGTCGTCGACGGCGGGCATTTCCTCGGCTGGCCGGTGACCTGCTGGACAGTGCCGGATCCGGAGGGGTTCGTGTTCACCAGTTCCGGGTTCCAGTCGATCGGGCTCGGCCTCGCGGCAGCGGTCGGCGCGCAGACCGCCCGGCCGGACCGGCTGACCGTCCTAGCAGCAGGCGACGGCGGATTCCTGATGAGCGTCTCCGAGCTGGAGACGCTGGTGCGGCTCCGGCTACCGGTGCTGGTCGTCGTGTACAACGACGCCGCGTACGGTGCGGAGGTGCACCATTTCAGCGGTGGCCGCACCAGGCTGGAACTGGTGCGATTCCCCCCGACGGACATCGCGGCGCTTGCCCGCGGGGCGGGGGCAGCAGGTGTCACGGTGCGCGGCGTCTCGGATCTTACGCCGGTGGCCGAGTGGCTGGAGAACCCCGAGGGGCCCATGATCGTCGATGCGAAAATCGACCCTGACGTGGTCGGATACTGGGCCGAGCAAGACTTCCAAGGCCACTGATCCCTGCGGCTCGCGCGGGCTCGCCGGTGCGCCTGGGAGTCACCCGGCGGCGCTGCCTGCCTGGCCGGTGCCGCGGCTGCCGGAGGACCAGATGAGCTGGATCAACTCGGCCCGGTTGCGGACGTCGGTCTTGGCGAAGACCCGCTTGAGGTGCTGTTTGACGGTGTTCTCCGTGACGTACGCCCGCTCCGCGATCTGCTTGGTGGTCAGCCCTTGGCTCACCAGCTCGGCGATCTCTTGTTCCCGCCTGGACAACACGTCCCACAGGGGCAGCCGCTCCACGGTCTCCTGTCCGCAGTTGAAGATCAGCGTGACCGCAGCGTCGTCGTTGTCGGCCAGCCGGTAGGACTTGACGATCACCTGGCGGCCGGAGCGCTGGTCCCGCAGGCTGCGCGTGTGTACGCGTTTGCCATCGCGGCGGAACTCCTCCATCGCCTCGGCGATGCTCTCGTCCACCGGGCCGAGCCGCCCGGACACGTCCGGCGACACTGTCAGCCAGGGTTCGTCGCGGGCGGTGCGGTTGCGGTACAGCACCTGGGCGTCGAGATCGGTGACGACGACGGCCTGCGGCACCCGGTCCAGCACGTGCTCGAGCATGCTGGCGCGATGACCGGTGCTCTCAAAGCGCAACGCGCGCTCGGTAGCGAGGCTGAGCTGTTCGCTGGCGAAGCGGGCGGCGATCAGATCGTCGTCGTCGAAGCCCGGTTGTGCCTCGGTGCGGGCGAAGTTGATTGTCCCGAAGAACGTGCCGGACACCACTACCGGCGCCTCGAGTGAGTGCGCGTAGCCGCCGACGCCAAGCGCGGAGCGGGCGCCGCACGCCGTCCACCGCTCGACCGGCGCCACGCGGGACGAGTCGATCGGACGGCGCTGCTCCAGCACGAAGTCCAGCACAGGGTCGTCGTCGCGGCCGTACTCCTCGTAGTCGTCGAGGAAGTCCGAGCCCACCTCGGCGCGGACACTGACCACGCCGCCCGAATCGGTATCCAGACGATACAGGCCGAATCCGCCGGCCGGGATCACTTCTTGAACGACGTCGAAGAACGCGTTCTCGACCTCGCCCAGGGTCAAAGCCGACTGGAGTGCGCCGGCGAACCGGCTCCGTGCGTCTTGCTCGTGTATTGCCCGAGGTTTCATCCACGACCACCTAGTGCCGTTGGTTGGATCAGTGGTGCTGTGCGGACGGACGACCTGCGCGAGGCTCCCCACGCACGGGAGTCCGTCCCGTCGGCCGACCCCTCGTTCGGGTGCAGAGGTTCCAGGCAGCATGCATGGCCGGGATATGGCTGGTCAATGCTCTTGTGCCGGTCCCGTGCCGAACGTCAGCGAAACGTCAGCGCGCCCTGGCCGCCCCGCGCGGCACCGGTACGCGGTGAGGTTCGTGGATGTACCCGATTGGGTGAAACCCCCGCACCGATGCAGCCGGTAGCGTCTCTCGAATCTGGCAGCGGTTTGCACGACGAGCTCCCCGGACAACGTGAGCCCACCCAGGAGGCGGCCACGCCTCCTGTATCAGCTGAACCGAAGAGCCACGGAGGTTAAGAGCTATGAAACGTTCGACGCTTGTCCGAGGCCGGCTGGTTGCCGGCCTGGCCGCAGTTGCCATGCTCGCGGCATGCGGGGACGGAGCCATCGCCAGCGGCGGCGACGGCGACGGCGAGAGTGAATCGGTCGGGGATGAGGACACCGCCGAGATCTCCCTGCGGTACGCGTTCTTCGCTCCTGCCGCGTCGTTCCCGGCCGTTCAGATGGAGGAGTGGGCCGAGCGCCTCAATGAGCGCACCGACGGCCAGATATCCGTCGAGCTGTTCCCCGGCGGCACGCTCCTGGGTGCCGGCGACATCTACGACGGCGTCAGCGGCGGTATCGCCGATGTCGGGCTTGATTCACCCGCGTACGACGTCGGCCGCTTCCCGCTGAGCTCGGTTGTGTCGCTGCCGGTCGGCTTCGCCAATGCCAAGGTGGCCAGCCGGACTCTACTGGACCTGCTCGACGAGTTCGAACCGCAGGAGTTCGCCGGATACGAGATCATCACAGCCTTCACGACGGAGCCGGCCCGGCTGCAGTCGGACCGGCCGGTGTCGAGCCGGGACGACCTCGCGGGGCTGGAAGTGCGCGGATCCGGCGCCGGTGTGCCGGCTTTGCAGGCGCTGGGCGCCTCACCGGTGGGTATGCCGATGCCCGAGGTCGCCGAAGGGCTGCAGACCGGCGTCATCAACGGCTACGTGTCCTCGCGCGAGGTGCTGCAGGACTTCGGCCTGGCCGAGCAGGTCGGCTACGTGAGCGACTACGCCTTCGGCGTGTCCAACACCTTCGTCGCGGTGATGGACGAAGACAAATTCGCCGCCCTGCCCGACGACGTGAAAGCCGAGATCCAGGGCTTACGTCAGGAGATGATGGAGTTCGCCTCCGGCTATCACGACGACGAGAACGTCGGCGGGGCGCTGGAATGGGCCGAAGCCGAGCACGATCTGGAGGTCGTCCAGCTCGATGAAGGTGAGGAAGAGGCCTGGGACGAGATCCTCAGCGAACTCATCACCGCCTGGGCCGACGATGTCGAAGGTAACGGCTTCGACCCGCAAGAGGTCTTCAACCGGATGACCGAGCTGCAGGAGCAGTACACGGCCGAGTTCGGCGACTGAGGCTGCCGCTCGTGACCGGCAACGGGCTCGAAGGAGGGACCATGTCCGGCGGTGTTGACCTGGTGACGAAGTCTCTGGCCAGCGTCGCCGGCGTGGTTCTGCTCGTGATGCTGTCCATCACGGTGGGCAACATCGGGTTGCGCTTGTTCGCCACGCCCTACCACGGCACCTTCGAAGTAGTGGGGCTGCTCGCGGTGCTGGTGAACGGGCTGGCGCTGGCGGAGGCGCAGCGCAGCAGGTCGCATATCGCGATCGACCTGGTGATGCGCCGGACCTCCGTACGCACCCAACTCTACGTCGGCGCGATGGTGACGGTGATCTCGGTTGTCCTGTTCAGCCTGCTGGCCCAGCAGCTCACGGCCTACGGGCTGAACCTGCGTGATCAAGGGGCGGTGACCGATTCGCTGCGGTTGCCGTTCTGGCCAGTCTCGCTGGTGCTGGCCGTGGGGGTGGCCGGACTGGTGCTCGCGTTGTTGGCCGACCTGGCTGCCGTCCGCCGCAATCTGCGCTCGGCCAACCCGGAGACGATCTGGTGAGCCGCTCGGACGTTCCTGGGAGTGCATCGTGAGCTTCACCGTCGTAGCGGTCATCGGGATCGCCATCATGCTCATGATCATGATGTTGCGGATGCCGGTGGCGTTCGCGCTCATGCTGGCCGGCGTCGTCGGCTCCGCCTACATGATCGGCACACCGGCCGCGATCCAGCTGCTGGCGGCGGACACATACCGGCAGTTCACGTCGTATGGGTTGTCGGTTATTCCGCTGTTCGTCTTGATGGGGCAGATCGCGTTCCGGGCCGGGATCAGCGAACGCCTCTACGCGACCGCGTACAAATGGATCGGCTCGCTGCCGGGTGGTGTGGCGGCGACGACGATTCTGGCCAGCATCGGGTTCTCGACGTTCTCCGGGTCCAACTCGGCGACGACGGCCACCATGGGCGCGGTCTCCTTGCCCGAGATGAAGAAGTACCGGTATCAGCCCGCCCTCAGCGGTGGAAGCGTCGCCATCGGTGGCACGCTGGGTGTCTTGATCCCGCCGTCGACGGCTTTGATCATCATCGCGATCCAGTCCGAGCAGTCCATCGCGCGGCTGTTCGTGGCGGCCTTGGTGCCAGGGCTGGTCGTGGGCGCCTTGCTGGTCGCGACGGTGCTGGTGCTGTGCTGGCGCCGTCCCGAGCTTGGGCCGCCTGGTCCCAAGGTGAGCTGGCCGGAGCGGTTCAAGTCGCTCACCGGGGTGCTGGAGGCACTGGCGCTGTTCGCGCTTGTCATCGGCGGGCTGTACCTAGGGTGGTTTACCCCGACCGAGGCCGGTGCCGTAGGGGCGTTCGGGGCGATCGTCATCGCGTTGCTCCGCCGCAGCCTCACCCCCAAGGCGTTGTGGGCCGCGGTGATGGACAGCCTGCGGATCTCGGCCATGGTGGTGCTGCTGGTGACCGGCGCGGTGGTCTTCGGGCGTTTCCTGAGCCTGACGCGGCTCCCGTTCGAGCTGGCGGCATGGGTCGGATCACTGGCTGTGCCCTCGATGGTGGTCCTGCTCATCCTGGTGCTGATCTACCTGGTGGGCGGTGCGTTCATGGACGCGCTGGGCTTTCTGGTCATCAGCATTCCGATCTTCTTCCCGCTGGCGGTGTCGCTCGGGTTCGACCCGGTCTGGTTCACCATCATCGTCACGCTGGTGACCACCATCGGCGCGGTGACGCCGCCCGTGGGTGTGAACCTCTACATCGTGAGTGCGCTGGACAAGGACCTCGACGTGGTGTCGGTGTCCAAAGGGACCGTCGTCTTCTTCATCCCGTACGCCTTGGCCATCGCCTTGTTCATCGCCGTCCCCGGATTGATCATCACCTGATGTGGCCATCACCAAGAAGGACGACGAGTAAGGGAGGACCAGCGGGATGGTTGACGACGATGCCAGGCACGACGACGGGGATCGGGACGAGCAGCAGCGGTATGTGGACGAGATGGTCCGCCGCCGCGGTTACGTCCTCGACTACCACCGGGTGATGGCGGCGCACGACCTACCGGTGCTCAAAGCAGCCAATGAGCTGGTGTCCGCCGCGTACCTGGAGGAACGTTCGCTCGACCGGCGGACCAAGGAGCTGCTGTTCGTCCTCAGTCTGACGGTGGTGCGGGCGGAACGGCACCACATCGCCAGCCACATCAGGGTCGCGCTGCAGCACGGCGCCACTCCGCAGGAGATCTTGGAGGCGATCGAGATCGCACTCCCGCAGGCCGGTGTCGTGGCATTCCAGCACGGCTTCGACGTATGGCGGGAGGTGGTCGGCGCCGAGGGGATCGAGCCCAGTCCGGACGTCCTGCCGCACCCGGAGACCCGGAATTGACCCGTCGGGGGGACGTGGCTGACCTGCCGCGTTCCGTAGCGTGACGAACCACTGGACAGGAACTCTCCGCACCAAGACGCACCACCGGACAACACGAGCATCGGAGCCGCGATGGATCCCGCCGCGAGGAGCACGGACGTTGTTGTTGACCTCGAGGTCAACGGGCGACGCGAGGTGCATACCGTGCCGGCGCGTACCCTGCTGGTCCATTTCCTGCGGGAGAACCTCGGCCTCACCGGCACCCATGTCGGCTGCGACACCACGCAGTGCGGGGCGTGCACCGTGGAGCTGGACGGGGTGGCGGTGAAGTCGTGCACGGTGCTGGCGGCGCAGGCCGCGGGGAGCTCGGTGCGCACCATCGAGGACGTCTCGCTGGGCACCGAAAACGGGCTCGACCCGGTCCAACAGGCGTTCTGGGACGAGCACGGCCTGCAGTGCGGGTTCTGTACGCCCGGCATGGTGCTCGCGGTCCGGCAGTTGCTGCGTGACAACCCCAAGCCGACCGACGACGAGGTACGCCATGGCATCGACGGCAACCTGTGCCGTTGCACCGGCTATCAGAACATCGTTGCCGCGGCGCTCAAGGCGGCGAGTACGCAGGAGCCGGCGACCACGAAGGCGACGTCGACGGCGAAGGCGGACTGACGATGTACCCAGCGGAGTTCGCCTACCAGCGCCCAGCCGATCTCGACGGCGTGTTCACCGCGCTGGAGCAGCATGCCGGTGAAGCCAAGCTGATCGCCGGCGGCCAGAGCCTCCTGCCGATGATGAAGCTGCGCCTCGTCAGCCCGGCCATGCTGATCGACCTGGCCGGCACTGCAGAGCTGCGCGGTCAGTGGCGTACCGAGAACGGCGTCCGGATCGGCGCGCTGACCACGTACCGCGAACTACAGCACAGCTCCAGCACCCTCGGGTTGCTGCCCGGTCTGGCGGACACGCTGGAGGTCATCGCCGACCAGCAAGTCCGTGCCCGCGGCACCGTCGGCGGCGCGCTGGCCCACGGCGACCCTACGGCCGACCTGCCCGCGCTGATGCTGGCCTTGGACGCGGAGGTGCGGATCGGTTCCCGTCGCGGAGAACGGGTGATGGCCCTCAGCGACTTCGTGACCGGCATCTTCTCGACGGATCTCGCCGACGACGATGTGCTGACCGCGGTTGACGTGCCCTTGCCGCCGCCCGGGACCGGAGCGGCCTACGAGAAGTTCGAGCAGCCGGCCAGCCATCTCGCGTTGTGTGGGGTGGCTGCGGCGCTGACCGTCGTCGACGGTGTGGTCCACCGCGCGCGGGTAGCCATGACCGGCGTATCCGGGACACCCCGGCGGCTCCCCGTGGTGGAGGACGCGCTGCTCGGCGCCGCGGCGGATCCAGCGGTGCTGGATGACGTCGCGGCGCTCGCCTCCCAGGGTGTCGAACCGCTCAGTGACCTGCACGCCCCGGCCGAATACCGGCTGCACCTGCTCGAAGTGGCCACCCGGAGAGCCCTGCAGGTCGCGGCGTCACGAGCTGGAATGAGGTGGGCCGCATGAGCGAGCCGAACGAGACGGACGAGATCAACGATGACGCCGTGCTGGTCAGGCGCACGGGCACGGTCACCACGTGCACGCTGAACCGGCCCGGGACCGGCAACAAGCTCGACGCGACGCTGCTGGACCTGCTGGCCGAGCGCGTCCGTGAGGCCAGGGACGCCGGCACCCGGGTGCTGGTGCTCCGTGGTGCCGGAGACGACTTCTGCCTCGGCCGGCAGGGCCCTAGGCTGGACGGCCCGCCGACACCGAGCATCCTCAACGCAGAATTTGCCCGCGTCCAAGGCGTGAACGAACTGGTCGAAGATTTCCCCGGGCTCACCGTCTCGGTGGTGCACGGCCGGGCCTTGGGCGCCGGGGCCAGCCTGGCCGGCCGGTGCGACCTGGTCGTGGCCGCCAGCACCGCGCGGCTCGCCTTTCCCGAAGTCCCGCACGGCATCGCACCCACCGTCGTCGCTTCGTACTTCGTTCACCGGCTGAACCGCACCGCCCTCCTGGACCTTTTACTGACCGGGCGGGTCGTGGACGCGGTGGAGGCGCAGCGACTCGGCCTCGTGTCCCGGATCGTCGACGAGGAGACTCTCGACGGCTCGGTCGACGCGCTGGCCGAGGAGCTCGCGCGGCTGGACCCGGACATCGTGCGGACCATCAAGTCGTTCATCGGCGTCGCGTCGACGGTGCCTCCACGGACCGCCGTCCGGCTCGGCGTCGCCGAATTGGTCAATCAGATGGTTGACCAAGCCGCCACCGACCAAGCCACCACCGACCAAGCCACCACCGACCAAGCCACCACCGACCAAGCCACCACCGACCAAGCCACCACCCCCGACCCGTCCATCGGAGGATCGAGATGAGCAGCACCGAACTCACTGTGCGTAAGACCTTCGCCCAGGTAGAGGAGATCCGGCTGGCAGCCGGCGTATCCGACGACGACGGCCCGCTGCGCAAGGTCGCCGTCTGCGTGGTGTGCACGAACCCGTTCGCCGGCCAAGGGTACGTTGCCGACCTGGCACCCCTGGTGGACGCGTCGGGCGAGATCGGGACCTATCTCGGCACCGAGGCCGCACGGCTGCTGGGTGCGCCGGTCGAGAGCTACGGCAAGGCCGGGCTGGTGGGCACCTCGGGTGAACAGGAGCACGTCAACGCCGCGCTGACGTCGGTGTTCGGCAACGCGTTCCGGGCCGCGATCGGGGGCGGGAAGGCGTGGATCACGTCGGCGACGAAGGTCTCCGCACCCGGTGCCGTCATCGACGTGCCACTGGCCTTCAAGGACGAGATCTGGGTGCGCAGCCACTACGACGCCTTGGAGATGCGTATTCCTGACGCGCCGCTGCCGGACGAACTGGTGATCATCGCCGCAGTGTCTAACCGGGGCCGGATCAACGCCCGGGTGGGCGGGCTCACCGTCGACGAGGCCCGGGCCGGCGGTGCGTCGTGACGGCGCGGCTCGCCGTCGTCGGCGCCGGGACGGTGCTCTCCGGCGACCGGACCGCCCCGGTGATCGGCGACGCGGACACCGTGTACTGCGAAGACGGCGTGATCACCGCTATCGGCACGGAGAGTCAGCTCGGTGCGCAGATCGACGCCGCGGACACGGTGATCGACGCGCGCGGCAGCACCCTGGCGCCGGGTCTGATCGACTCGCACTGCCACGTGGTCCTGGGGGACTACACCCCGCGGCAGAAGACCGTCGACTTCCTGGCCAGCTATGTACACGGCGGCATCACCAGCGTGGTCTCTCCGGGCGAGATCCACGCACCCGGCCGTCCGCACGACGCCACCGGAGTGAAGGCGCTGGCCATCGCCGCCCGGTCCTGCTTCGAGAACTTCCGGCCGGGCGGCATGCGGGTGCACGCGGGGGCCGTCGTCCTGGAACCGACGCTGCGGCGGGAGGACTTCGCCGAGCTGCAGCGCGCCGGTGTGCACCTGGCCAAGTTCGGCTTCGGCCGCTACGAGGACCCCTCCGACGGCGTCGACCAGGTCAGATGGGCCCAGGAGCACGGCATCACGGTGATGTGCCACTCCGGTGGTGCCAGCATCCCCGGCAGCAAACCCATCACGCCGGAGCATCTGCTGGAACTCGCGCCGGACGTCTGTGGGCACATCAACGGCGGTCCGACCTCGCTCAGCGAGCAGGGGGTCGACCTCATCATCGAGCAGACCACGATGGCGCTGCAACTGGTCCAGGCCGGCAACGTGCGCTCCGCGGTGCGGATCCTGCGCAAAGCCCTGGACGACGGTCAGTTCCACCGGGTGGTCATCGGCTCGGACACTCCGACCGGCACCGGCGTGATGCCGCTGGGTGTGCTCAAGACGGTGGCCGAGCTGTCGTCATTGGCCGGTGTCGACCCCGCGTTGATGTGGGCGGCCGCGACCGGCAACAACGCCGCGACGTGGGACCTGCCGTCAGGCTATATCCGCCCCGGAGCGGCCGCGGACCTGGTGGTGATGGACGCGCCCTGGGGGTCGACGGCCGACGACGCACTCGGTGCGCTGCGGATCGGCGACCTACCGGGGATCAGCGCCGTCGTCACCGCCGGGCAGGCCCGGGGACTGCTGAGCCGGAACACACCGCGGGCGGCCCGGCTGGCCACGATCGCCCCGGCGCAGCCGCACCTGGAGCCGGCCCATTGACCCGCACCGTTCACCTGACCACTGAAAACACCGAGGCCGGCACAGGCCGATCGGATAGAGGAGGACACGACATGTCCATGAAGGTGATCGTCGACCTGCAGGCATGTCAGGGATACGCCTGCTGCATGATGGAGGCACCGGCGGTGTTCGACCTGGACGAGTCCGCAGGCAAGGCGATCGTCCTCGAGGAGACGCCGTCGGACGAGCTCCGCACGCAGGTGGAAGCCGCAGCCAGAGTCTGTCCAGCGCGCGCCATCACCGTCGAGAACGGCTGATCCGGTGCGCCGCGTCGTGGTGGTAGGGGCTTCGCTGGCTGCGGTGCACGCAATCGAAGGGCTACGCGAGCACGGCTATGCGGGCGAGATCCTGTTGATCGGGGCCGAGCCGCACCTACCCTACGATCGCCCGCCGCTGTCGAAGGAAGCACTTCATCACGGTCCTGAACTGGACAAGGTCCACTTGCGGGCGCCCGAGTGGTACGTCGAGGCCGGCGTCGAGCTGCGGCTCGGCCGCCGCGCGAAGCACCTGAACCCGGCCCGGCGCGTTGTCGTCCTCGATGACGGTACACAGGAGGAGTACGACGGCCTCGTGCTCGCCACCGGATCCACCCCGAAGACGCTGGGCGGAGTCGGCCCTGTGCACACCCTGCGGACCGTGGACGACGCCATCGCCCTGCACGGGCAGCTGACACCGGGGAGACACCTAGTGGTGTTGGGCGCCGGGTTCATCGGGCTCGAAGTGGCCGCGACGGCCCGCGAGATGGGCCTGGACGTGTCCGTAGTCGAGCTTGCCCCGGTGCCTCTGACACGGGTTCTGGGCGACGAAGTGGGGCAGTGGTTCCGGACGCACCAGGAGGCACACGGCGTTCAGTTGCACTGCGGCAGCGTCCTGGACGGCATCGAAGCGGGCGCCCGTGGCAGCAAGATCCGGCTCCAGAATGGCACGGTGCTCTCCGCCGACCTGGTGGTGGCCGGGGTCGGCGTCACCCCAGCGACCGGATGGCTGGAGGGCAGCGGCGTGCGGCTGGCCGACGGTGTGGTGTGCGACAAAAGCCTGCACACCTCGGTGCCCGGCGTTGTCGCCGCCGGAGACGTCACCCGCTGGTACAACGCGTTGTTCGACGAGGAGATGCGGGTCGAGCAGTGGACGAACGCCGTTGAACAGGGCCGACACGCCGCCGCGTCGCTACTGGGCGCGGTCGAGGCATACACTCCAGTTCCATACTTCTGGTCCGATCAATTCAACGCGAAGATGCGTTTTGTGGGTCGGGCGAACGCAGCCGAGCAGATCCACGTCGAGCGGATGGACGACACGTCGATGGTGGCCCTGTTCGGCAGGGACGGGGTCCTGCGCGGGGCTCTGTGCGTGAATGCCGCTCGTCGATTGGCGCTGTACAGCCGGGCCATTCGCGACCAGGTGCCCTGGGGCGACGTCGTCGAGTCCTGAGGAGGTCGCTGGTGTCGCACCCGGAGCCGGCCGGTGCCGCAGCGGGACTCCGTGTTGCGGTGGACATCAGGGTGCTCGGTGAATTCAGCGTGTCGATCGGAGGCGATGCGGTCCGGCTGACCGGGCGCCGGGGGCGTGGGCTGTTTGCGTTGCTGGCGTCGCGGCCCGGACAACCGGTGAGTACGGCCGAAGTGCTGCGTCAGGTGTGGGACGCCGATGCGCCGGAATCACCCGGCGAGTCGGCACGCAACACGGTGCAGGCCCGGGTGTCCGCGTTGCGCCGGGCCGTGGGACCGGACCTGCTGCGCGCCGTGGAGACCGGCTACGTGCTGGACCTTCCGCCAGATGCGGTCGACGCGGTCCGTTTCGAGCGTGCTGTGCGACGCGCCAGGGAGTTCCGGGCAGCGATGTCGATGGACGATTCCAGCGTCGCCTATGCCGATGCGCTTGGCCAGTGGCGAGGGGAGCGTGCCTACGCCGGCCTTCGGTACGTGCCTGCTCTGGCGAAAGAGGCAGATCGCCTCGCTGAGCTGCGACTTCAGGTGCTGCAGGAGAGCCTGGCGCTGGAAATCGAGCGTGGACGTTATGACGAGGTCGCCGCGACGCTGGTCGACGCCACCAGCCGGCACCCCGGTGTCGAGGAGTTGTGGGCCCTGCGGATGCTCGGCCTTTACGGACAGGGGCGGCAGGCCGAGGCAAGCGAGATCTACGTCGAGGCCCGCCGTCAGTTGCGTGAACAGTTCGGCCTCGACCCAAGCCCGCGGCTGCGGGAGCTCGAATCGATGATCCTGCACCAGAAGGACCCGCGCAGCGCTGGGCTGCGCATCCTCGGACCGGCTCGGATCGCGCGGCCGGCGACCTCGTTCGTGGGCCGGCAGGAGGATCTCGACCAGGTCGCGGCACTCGTGTCGGGCGCTCGGCTGGTCTCCCTCACCGGACCCGGCGGAGTGGGTAAGACCCGGCTGGCCATGGAGGCCGCGCAGGCATTGGTGGACACGTGTGCAGCCGTCGCGGCGCACGGGGTGACCGTCGTCGACCTGATCGAATACCGACGTAGTGATGATCTTGCTGGAGCGGTGCTCGAGGCGCTCGGCCCGGTGGTGCCGTCGTCGAGATCGGTGGCGACCAGTACGCAGGCTCGTCGTTCGCTCGACATGTTGTGTGACGTCCTCGCCGACCGGCGGCTGCTGCTGATCCTGGACAACTGCGAGCACCTGATCGACGACATCGCGGCCTTGACGTCCGCGTTGCTCGCCCGCACCACCGCCACGCATGTGCTGACCACCAGCAGGGAAGCGCTTAATGTGCCGGGCGAGAGTGTCTACGTCGTGGATCCGCTGGACGACGATCCCGCGGTACGGCTGTTCCTGGACCGGGTGCGTGCGACCCAGCCCGATCTCCACGTCGACGACGTCCGGATGCGGACCGTGACCACGATGTGCCGCCAACTGGACCGGCTCCCCCTGGCCATGGAACTGGCCGCGGTACGCATCCGGGCGCTCGGAATCGACGAGGTCGCCCGCCTGCTAGACGACCGGGTCGGCCTGCTCAATCACGGTGCGCGAACCGCTGCCGCCAGGCATCGCACTCTCGAGGCGGTCATCGACTGGAGCTACGACCTGCTCGACGAACGCGACCGGCGGGTGTTCGAGGTGTTGTCGGTGTTCCGCGGCTCGTTCGCCGTACGCCATGCCAGGCAGGTGTGTGTACGGGTGGGTAGCACCGAGGCGCAGGTCATGGACAGTATCGAGCGGCTCGTGTCGCGATCGATGGTGCAGGCCGAAACCGGGCCGGACGGTGGCCCCCGGTTCCGGCTGCTGGAGACGATGCGTGCCTATGCCGCCGAGCGGTTGCGTGCCTCAGGGCGGGAGCAGGGGGCCGTCCTCGCTCACGCGCAGGTATATGTCGAGCTCGTACGGAAGCAGATGCAGGTCTTGAAGACCGAGCGGCAGGCGAGCGCGGTCGCGGCCTTGATGAGTGAGGACCCGAACATCCGCGCCGCCCATAACAACGCGGTCCAGCGGCGGTTCGGCGCGCTGGCGCAGGAGTTCGTCGGCGCCCTCGGCTACGTCGCCTGGATGCGCGAGGGCCGGGCGCCGGACTGGGGCATGGTGGTGCGCTCGTTGGACCTGCCTGCCCGCGACGTCGAGATCCGGCTGCGGGCCCTGGCCTGGGCCACCCACCTGGGCTCGGTGTTCGGGCACGCCGAGGAAGCCGTCCACTACGGCGAGATGGCCGCACGGCTGGCGGCGGCCCACCCGGAGTGTCCCCTGCCGGAAGTCGGCTTCGCGTTGCTGGCCAGGGCACATGCACTGCACCGGCTGGGGCGCTGGGACGAGGGCGACGCGGTGTTGCGAGAGGCCCGGGAGGTCTCGGCCGTGGACGGCGACCAATGGACCCGCGCGGGCTGTGCCATGGTCCGCGGCCTGGGGGCGCTGGTACGTGGCTGGCTGGCCGAGGCCGACGAGCAGTTCATCGAGGCCGCGAACCGTTACCGCGCGTGCCCCGACCGGTGGGGGCAGCAGCGCGCGGCGTTGCGCCGGGCGATCGTCGGAGGTGCCCAGGGTGATCACGCGGGTGCGGCGCAGCTGCTGACAGAGGCGCTGGCCTTTCTCGACGAGCTGGAGCTGCCGGAAGCGGCCGTTCCGGCGCGAGTGGCGCTGGCGCGGGCGACTTTGTTCGCAGGTGACGTCGAGACCGCGCGCGGCATGGTGGAAACGCTGGAGCGTGGTGGGATCATCGGGCGGTTCAGCGAGGTGGGCGGGAGGGTGCTCCAATGTCGGGCTGTTCTCGCCGAACACGACGGAGCGGTCGACGACGCGGTGGAGCTGCACCTGGGGGCCGCGCGGCGGCTGCTGGACGCGGGGCTTTCGGCCGAGGCCATCGAATCTCTGGCGAGGGTCGTCCTGCTGGCCGGGCCTACGAGCTCTGCCGGGAGTTCCGCCGTGCAGGAAGCTGCGGCGGTGGCAGAAGGCAGTGCTGATCCGCGGGTACAGGCCACCGCGTGTGATGTGCGGGGGTTGGTCGACGACGACGCGGACGCGGCCCTGCAGCAGGCGGAGGCTAGGGCCATCCGCGCCCAGCATGGGCTGGCCATGCCGGCTCTGCTGGTTGCTCGCCCATGGGTGCCGGGTTGATGGGGGTAGACTCCGGCGCCGAGTCAGAAGGGTGGCGGATCGTCCCGGCCGGGCTCGGACTGCCCCGATTGTTCAGGTGGGCTGTGCCCACGGGCGGTGGCCGCGGCGCCGGCAGGTGGTGTGTCCGGCGCGATACGCGGGAACTCCACAACGCTGGAGTGGCCAGTAGGGCTGGTCCAACGCTGCCGGCCGCCGCCGAGATGCTCGACCTTCCAACCAGCGCGGTGCTTGTGCACATGGCAGGCTTTGCAGAGTGCCGAGCAGTTACATGCCGAGGTAGGACCGTACGGCCACGGGGCGCGGTGGTCGATCTCGCACCGGTACGCCGGACGATGGCAACCGGGCATGACGCATTCGCGGTCTCGAAGGAGCACGAAGTCCACCAGGTCCTGCGGCGGAACGTAGCGCGTAGTGCCGTAGTCGATCGCCTGCCCACCGGCGGGCGCGGTGCCGACCCATCTCCAGACTCCTGCCGCGGCGAGGCTACGGGCGACGTCGGCGTCGATCGGGCCGTACCCGTCCAGGTAACCAGGGTGTTCGTCCAAGCCCAACAGAGTGGACATCGGTACCGTCACGTTCACCGTGACCGGCCTCCCATGGGCTTGAGCCAACTTCGTGCCTGCCGGCGTGCCGCAGGCAGAACACCCGCGCTGCCCACCCAACCTGCCGGTGGCCAGAGATGACCACCCGAAGGAAGCCAGAGCATCAGCACGCCGCTGCGCTTTAGTGCGAGCCCCACACCGACCGCCAGAACCTGCTCCGGCTCGGCTTTCACGACTCGGGTCGGCGCTGGCATTCTCAGGGTCAGGGTCAGGGTCGTGGTCGCGGCACGTGCAGGTCCGCGAGTCCCGGCATGGGTCGCCTTTGTCGGCATCAGCCGCGGCGTTCAAAGCGGTCATGACCGCGGCGGCCTCCTCAGCCGGTAGGTAGGCGACCAGCCATGCCATGCCGTCCTCATCGGGTTCGGTCCACACATCTCGACGTTGCCGGGCCTCCCGCCGGCGCCGCTTGGCGCCAGCGGCGTCGAGTTCGTGGAGTAGTTCGTTCACGACCCGGGACAACTTCACGTCTGTCCATGTGTGCACGAACGGCAGTACTGCCTTCTTGATCAGGTCCGCGGTGCTCGCGTCGCACTTGCCCAATGCGGTGCTGAGGATCTGGGCCTGTCTCGCGTTCAGGCGCCCCTCGGCCAGTGCCTGGTGTACCGCGGGGTGATCTTCGACCAGGCTCACCGCCTGCGCGACGAGTTTCTCCGCCTGGGGTTTGGTCCACGGCCACACCGCACACAAGGCGCTTGCTGTCACCGCAACGGGATGCAACGACGCGAATCGGCCCGCGTCGTCATCCGGGCGCAACTCCGGGCGGCGGGTCAGCTCGGCGGCAGCCTCGGCTTGTTTGGCTGCAGCCCAGGCGATGATCTTCTCCCATGCGGCGACCGCGTCGGCGAGTTCGTGAACACCGAGCTGGCTCGGCGGAAACGCTTCTAGCGCTTCCGCAAGGGCAGCGCCGGGGAGCATGTCGGCGAACCCTGAATGGTCGACGCCCGGAACATGGCCCCACGGCCCGTTGAGCTCGTCCCTGTCGATCAGTTCTTCCGGATCGATAAGCCCTTCTGTGTCGGCGGTGAGCAATTCCTGCACGTCCGCCCACGGACGGGAGTGGTCCGGCGCGTCGAGCCCACCCAGGTCTTCTTCCACTAGTTGAGCCCAACTCGCATCCGCCGTCATGGCTCTATCGCCGGGAGGCGTATGCCCCGGCGACTGATGACGGCTGCGTTGACTCATAACGACAACGATAATCGAACACAGTTCTTATTTCAATCAGTTAACCAGGAAAAATAGTCGAATCAAACTGGTGAAGCGGGGCGGCAGTAGGCGGTCCATCGGCAGGAGAGCTGCGGATGTTGCCAGACGCTGTCTTATCGGCAGGTGCCGGCTACCGGGTCGTTCCGCCGGCCGCACGTGCTGCCGAACTCTTCGTAGTCACTGCCAATCTCCGCACTGAAGTACATGGCCCGCCACGGGATGGGACTGTGACTGCGCGTGCTCGACGAGCCGGCAGAGCGCGTTGATGCCTTGAAGCTGAACGAGGTTGGTAGCCGGAGCACTGAGCAGAGTGGGACTCCCGACGACGACGGCGAGCGACCGCGCGCGAGATATCGCGACGTTGAGCCGGTTGCGATTGGCCACGAAATCAACACCGCGGGGGGCGTCCTCGGCTGATGACGTGGTCAGCGACACGATGACGACGGGTGCTTCCTGTCCCTGGAACCTGTCCACCGTGCCGACTCGTGCTCGCCCGTTCAGCCTGCTGTGCAACAGGTTGACCTGGGCGTTGTACGGGGCGACGACCAGCAGATGGTCCGGCCCCAGCGGCGTCCGGGTGCCGTCGGCATCGGTCCACAGCCGCCCCGTCAGCTGGTCGATGAGCGAGGCGACGACGTCGGCTTCGGCGTCACTGCGGACGGCACAGCTGACGTGTGGCACCGGGACCCACCTGATGCCCGCGCCGCTCAGGACGTCGTCGCCGGCGACGATCTGCTGTTCAAGGCCTTCGCGTGGCAGGAGCAGGCCGTCGTAGGAGAGTTCGGACACCGGTGCGCACACGGCCGGGTGCATTCGCCACGTGACGTCGAGGAACAGCCCGTGCTCGGGTGGCACGGTGTCGTGATCACCGAGGACGTGCTCGAGAGCGGACACACCCGCGCCTTCCGGATGCATCCCCTGGCCGGGCTGAGGGAGCTGCTGGGGATCGCCGAGCAGAATGAGGGCGCCTGCCCCCGCACCGGCGGCCACGGTGTTGGCCAGCGACAGCTGTCCGGCCTCGTCGACCACCAGCACGTCGACGTGGATCTCCTCGCGGGCGAAGAGCCACGCCGTACCGGCTACGAGGTTCGCCTGGCCGTCGCGCAGCGCGGTCTCCGCGTTGCTGTTGGTGCCGACGACCGTGACGCGGGGATGGGTGCTGCCGCTGCTCTCCCCGGCCTTCTGGACGGCACGCACGACGGGTTCCAAATCGTCGTCGGCCTCCATCACGGCGTCGAGCAGGTTGGTGATGGCGCGGTGGCTCAACGCGGTGATACCGACCGTCTTACCGGCGCGCAGTAGTTCGATGACGGCCCGCGAGCCCGAGTACGTCTTGCCCGCCCCCGGAGGTCCTTGCACAGGCAGGACACCGGTGAGCGACGGTGCCACCCGGCACAACGCCTGAGCACCCGTCTCGGTGCTGAGGCGCAGCGGGACGTCGGCGGCAAACCGCGGCGGGTGACCGAGCAGGAGGTCGCGCACCCCGCGGTACGGGCCGTCGGCCTCAACGCCGTGCTGGGCGACCCAGGATCCGACCCGCCGCAGGGCGGTTTCGAGGGGACCGGAACGGATGGGTCCACCGGGCAGCAAACCCGCCGGGTGGAGATCGCCACGCTGGAGTGAGCGTTTGAGTTCGACCTGGCCCAAGTCGAGATCCAGTGCGACGACGATGCTGGTCTCCGCCTCGGACCCGGCGTGCTGGGCCTGCTCGCCGACGCGGAGCCGGCACTCTTGCGGCGGGGTGGTGTAGCGCCAGACGCCGGAGCGTTTCTCGGTGCGGACCAGGACAGGGCTGTGCAGCTCGCCGAGCGCCGCGGGATCGTCGACGAGTTCGTCGAGGCCGAGCGCCTGGGCGCGGAAGAACTCCCACCAGTCGGCCCGGGCTTCACGCCGGTGCCATTCGAGTAGGCCGTTGAGGAGAGCGTGGGCCTGCTGCGCGGGGGTGCGCTCGTCACGATCCTCCGGCACGTCCGCGAGCAGAGCCGCCTCGATGGCCTCGAGTTCGGGGTCGCGTTCGGCATGGTGTGCGAGCGGCCCTTCGAGAGACGCATCGGGCCGCGGGAGCGGGCCAGTGGTGATGGTGAGCTCGGCCCGGCGCTCTTCGAGCCAGTCGCGCAGGCGGCGGGTGCTGATGCAGTCATCCCGGTTGTACGCCTCGATGTCGTCCAGGATCGATTGGTCGGGCTGCTCCAGCCAACGCTCGTATTCGACGATGCTGGTGCCGGCGTCTTTGACGGACGCGCCGCTGCGGGCTTCGGCGTCGTAGAACTGCTCGAGCGCCTTGATCGAGTAGGACTCGGTGCCGATGCGCAGGCCCTGCCGGACCACCGCGTAGAGATCAACCAGCCGGCCACCACGCAACAGGGCGTCAACGTCGTCGACCCTGGTGGCGTAGCGCTGCGACAGTGACTTGAGCCGGCTGGGCTCGTAAGGAGCGTAGTGATACACGTGCATGCCCGGATGGGCGTGCCAGGTCCGCAGGATGTGGTCGACGACGTCCTCGAACGCGCGTCGTTCTGCCTCGGCGTCGTGCGCCCACCAGGCGGTGAAGTGGTCGCGAGCGTCAGAAATGCCCCACAGGTACTCGAGACCGTGATCTCCCCAGAACGGGTCGCCTTCGAGGTCGAGAAACAGATCACCCGGATCCGGTTCGGGGAGCAGCGCCAAGCCATGGTTCGCCTGGACCGGGGTGATCAGCTGGTACGGCGGCAGATCTTGGGAACGGGCCGCCACCTGCAGGCGGGCCTGCTGCGCCAGTTTGGTCCGGGTGGACGGGGCGACGGAGCGGACCGTGGCCAGTGTCTGCTCGGGCGCGGCGGCGAGCGCCTCGACCGTCGTGATTCCGGCATCGTGGAAGGCCTCGCGCTGGTCGCGGCGCAGGGACGGAACGAGGACGAGGTCGTCCTCGGCGTGCCATTGGCCCGCGCAGCTCTGAGCCCACCGGCACACCGCACAATGCCCGACCCGGACCGGGCTCGTGGTGGGTGGATCGGCCAGCCAGGACTGGTACTGGTGCATGGCCCGGCGGGTGTACGCGGCGACGTCGACGTACGGGACACTCACGCTCTCGCGATTGCCGAGAATGACGGTGAGTGTCTCGGGGGGTGTGCCTTGTAGCTGTTCAAGACGCTGGGCGTAGACAGCCATCTGCAGCAGGGCCGAGGCCTTGACCTGCCGGGCGAGTTTGGTGTCGGCGATGTTGTACGACCAGCTCCCCAAAGCACTGGCTCGGTGGTCATTGCGGATCAGGAAGTCGGCGTGCCCGCGCCAGCGTCCGTCGTAGAACGTGGCTTGAAAGATTCGCGCCGCGCCGGCTTTCATCGCGTGCAGCGTGAGTTGCTCGGCCTCTACAGGGTCGGACGTGGGAGGGATCTCCGCGACGTGGTGTTCACGCGACATGTCGGCGAGCACGGCGACCTCGTGGGCATCACCTCGGGCGCGGATGAGGTCGGCGCTGGCGTCGTCATCCATGGGCTTGGGACGACGGCCCTCGGCAACCTCGCGATTCAGCGTGGTGAGGTGCGGGCAGGCCAGGTGGGCGACGAGGTCGGTGGGGCTCACCACAAGGCCACCGGATCCGTTGAGATACATCCGCGGCCCCCTTCGGCCTGCCTTGCCGGGTCAAGCGCCTGCTTGCTAGGTCAAGCCTGCACCATGCCACCGACACAACCGGTCACCTCAGCGGCACCCGCCCCCACTGTTCTCGATCACCGAATGTTCAGTCGCCGAAAATGTGGCCGAGCAACTCGGGGCCGACGAGATCGACGTCGCTGAAGCGCCGCGCCACCGCGGCGAAGTCGGGGGCCCGCTGGGACAGTTCGTCACCGAGCCTGCGCGCTTCTTCTGTCTGACCGGCGGAGGCGAGCACAATGGCCCGCCAGAGGAGCAGATCGGAATCGAGTTCGGCGACTTCGGAGTACTCCGGCAGCTGGTCGACCGCCGCGTCCGGTTGGCCGTCGAGGGCCAGCTCGAAGGCCATCACCGTGCGGTGATAACGCCAGTTGTGCTCCACCATCCGGCTGAGCTCGCCCAGTGGGTCGGGATGGTCGTCGATCCGAAGATCGGTGATGGTGTCCCGCCACGGCCGCCCGCTTCGTTCCGCGCGGACGACGAGTATCGCCGCCGAGCGCTGGCCACGCTCGTCACCGCCCGCGGCCTGTGCCGCCTTGAGCGCGTTCATCAACCGGCGCGGGAGCCAGCCCGAGGAGTCCTCGTACGCCTCGACCATGCTTTCCCATACCCGCGGACCGCGCACGATGTTGGCGAGCGACGCGCAGGTGTCTCCCTTGAGGTGCCCGGCCGAACCTACGCATGCCTCACCCGTGTACACCTCGATGGTGCCGTAGGTGTCGACCATGCCGACCTGGCGCCGCTCCGGATGGGGGTCGACGCTGCGCAGCGCTGTCAACGCCTCAGCTGCCGTGAGTCCGGCCCGCAGACCGTCGAGGCCCAGTTCGCCGTACATCGGCTCACCCATCGACTGAGTGGCGACGAGGCCGTAGCCGGGGGTGGCCCACGGGACACTGGACCCCACCGCGAAAGCCTGTGACTGGGTGGCCACACCCATGAAGCCGGTCTCGGGGTCGCGGGCGATGATGGAGTACGTCATTCACTCGACCCTAGAGGTTCAGCTCACGCGACGGCAGCACCGGCGCGATGCTCAGCGACAAGGGGTGTGGCCGGACGTGCCGTCGTGCCCGGTCACCCGGTCGATCAGCAGCCAGCCGTCATCCCAGACGAGCTCGTAGATGAGGGACCAGTTGGTGCAGGACTCACCTTCCGGGCCGTGCTCCGGCGCCTGGATGCTGACGAATTCGAGCCAGACCTCGGCGCCGTCGGTCGTCTCCTCGATCGTGTGGATCTCGAAGCCGAAGTCGTAGCTCGTCTCGAGTGCCGCCGCGAACTCGTCCATGGTCATCGAGTCCTGCAGCCTGGGCGAGAGCTGGTCGAACGCGAGCTCGTAGTCGCCGGTGTTAATGCCCGAGAAGTAGGCCGCCAGGGTGGTGACGACCGTCATGTGCAGGTCGGCGGACTCCTCGACGCCGGGCAACTCGACGTCCGGTAACTCGGTGTGGTCCGGACCGAGCGGCAGTTCACATTCGGCCGGTTCCGGGATCTCGAGCCTGTCGGGTTCGGTCAGCCGCTCGGCGATGAGTTCGGCTCGCAGCGCGTAGCTGAGGCCTTCGGTTTCGAGGTCTAGCGCGAGCAGCATGCCGACGACGTTCCCGTCCGCGCGCAGGACGGGGGCGCCCGAACTGCCGGGGCTCACATCCATGTTCAGCTGGATGTGTGGCCAGCGTGCCTCGCCGGCGCGCGCCGCGGTGCCGGTCGTCATGGTCAGGGGGCCGCCCCGGGGATGGCCGAGCACGGCGAGTGACTCGCCGGCTTCGACGTCGCGTTCAGCGAGGTCGAAGTGGTGGCCGCCGATTTCCGCGTGAGTGTCGATGACGGCGATGTCCATCTCCTCGTCCATCCCGACCAAGCTCGCCTGGTGGGCCTGGCCGTCGTTCAAGACGGCCACGGAGGCCGCCCCATCGACGACGTGCGCGGCGGTGACGATCCGGTTCCCGGAGACGAGGAACGCCGACCCGAGCCCGGTGCCGTCACACGTGGTTGCGTGCACCATGACAACTCCGGAGTGCACGTCGTCGTAGAGAGCGGTGAAGTCGGCGTCCGGACCGGTGGGTTCGGTCGCGGGCGAACCGGGATCCGGGCTGGCATGTTGTCCGCTCGGGGACGTCGGTTCCTCCGGCGTCCCCGGCGGCGAAGGGGCTGGGGTGGTCTGCGCGGGAGCGGTGGCCTCGTGCGGGTCGCCGTCGTGGTTGATGAGGTACGTACCCAGCGCGCCGCCACCGAGGACGGCCGCCAGCACCACGGACACAGCGACGACGGACGCCCGGGAACGCCACTTGGGCCGCGGAATCCGCGCACCGGCGCGCGGCGTCGCCGCCCCGCATCCGGGGCAATTTTTCTCGGCGCTGGAGAACTTCGCGCCACACCGCGTGCAGAACATCGCGGACCCCGCTTCCACCTTTCCTCATGGTGGCACAAGGAGCCGACCCTGGCGCCAGAGTTGCCCCGCGCGAACTCGCGGCGCTACCACCCAACAGCGAGGTCTACCGGTGGAAATGATCTGTGGTTAAGATCACCAGCACTGAGGGTCACGTCGAATGCGGGTGAGCCTATGGCTGTACATCCTGTCGGTATCGATCTAGGAACC
This sequence comes from Phytoactinopolyspora mesophila, assembly GCF_010122465.1. NCBI lineage: Bacteria > Bacillati > Actinomycetota > Actinomycetes > Jiangellales > Jiangellaceae > Phytoactinopolyspora > Phytoactinopolyspora mesophila. Next base: position 133,811 of record NZ_WLZY01000011.1, read on the forward strand.
ACGTACTCGGCCATTGCCTATATCAATGACCTGGGCAAACCTGAGATCCTTCCGAACCGCGAGGGGGAGGCGATCACGCCGTCCGTGGTGCTCTTTCAGGGTGGTATGCCTCTGGTGGGTTCCATGGCCAAGCGGTCCGCGGCCGTCGCGCCGGACGACGTCGTCCAGTTCGTCAAACGTCAGATGGGCAACCGAAGCTGGAGTTTCGAGGCTAGTGACGGCTCGGCGTATTCCCCGGAGGAGGTCTCGGCGCTGATCATCAAGCGGCTCAAGGAGGACGCCGAGCTCATTCTCGGCGAGGGGACAGTGAGCGATGCCGTCATCACGGTTCCCGCGTACTTCGACGACGCCCGGCGTCGCGCCACGATGGACGCGGGCCGGATCGCCGGCGTGAATGTGCTCCGGGTAATCAACGAGCCCACGGCGGCGGCGCTCGCATACGGCATCGAGAACGATGAGGACGGAACCATCCTCGTCTTCGATCTCGGCGGCGGCACGTTCGATGTCACAGTGCTCCGGGTCTCGGGCGGTGAGTTCGACATTCTCGGTACCGAAGGCGACCGCAACCTGGGCGGCTTCGACTGGGACAACAAGCTCATCGAGCACGTGAATCAGCGCTTCCAGGCGGTCGGCCGGACGAGTCTGGTCGACGACGACACCGCGCTTGCCGACCTGCGGGACAAGGCCGAGCTGGCGAAACGGAGTCTTACGAGCGTTCCGAAGACACAGATCGCGGTCACCCACGGTGGAGTCAGCCAGGCAGTGCCCGTCACTCGAGAAGGATTCGAGGAGCTGACGGCGGGTCTACTGAGTCGGACCAGGCACATCCTCGAGAATGTGTTGCACGACGCGCGCTTGTCCTGGCCGGACATCGACCGGATCTTGCTGGTCGGCGGCTCCACCAGGATGCCGATGGTCCGCTCGATGGTGGAGGAGCTCGCGGGGAAACCGGCTGAGCGCTCGATCAATCCGGACGAGGTCGTGGCGCTGGGAGCGGCCGTCCAGGCGCGTCTGAGTGTCGTCGACGCTGGTAGTGGTGACACCAACCTCCCCGCCTTGGCCACCGGCGATCCGGTCGTCATCAGAGACGTTACGTCCCAGACTCTGGGTCTGATCTTGCTGGATGGCGACGACCCGCAGCGCGACGACCTTCGCAACTTCCCGATCATCGAACGGAACACGAGAGTCCCGGCCCAGGAGAAACGCCAGGTCGGCACCGTCTACGAGGATCAGCGTGCCTTGCTCATAGAAATCACCGAGGGTGAAGACGCGGATCCGGAGTACGTGACGAAGATAGGTGAGCAGTCGGTACCGATACCCAGTTACCCGCGGGGCGCACCGTTCACCATTGTCTACTCGTACGACATCGACCAGATCATCCACGTACAGGTCATCGACGAGACGACGAAGGAGACCGTCGCCGATTTCGAAGTGGATAACAGCGCCAATCTCGGTCGCGGGGCGGTCGGTGTCGCTGCCGCCCGTATGAGCGGGATCGAGGTCGCCTGATGACCGATGTCGACTTCTACGCGATGCTCGAAGTCGAGCCGACGGCTGCGCCGACCGCGATCCGTGACGCGATCCGGCGGGAAAGAAGAGTGTGGATCAAGCGGCAGAACGCGCCTGATCCTCAGCGGCGAGCCGAGGCCGAACTGCGGGTCACCCAGCTGGACCAGGCGGAGCAGGTTTTGCTCGATCCGGCCAAGCGCCGTACCTACGACACCCAACGGGCCAGGCGGGAGCGCGAGGCGCAGAAATCCGACGGCGCCAAAGGCCGTCGCGATCAGCGCCGGCAGGCTGTCGATGAGGTCGATGAACTCATCGCGCGAGCCGCTGAATACCTCAGGTCCGGTAATCCTCGGCTGGCCCACGAAGCCGCCAGCGACGCGACCCGGGCAGCACCCCACAACGCACGGGCCTGGGCATTACGCGGCTCTGCCGCTATGGACCTCAACGACTATGCGCAAGCCGAGTCGGAATTGCGTGAAGCGCTGCGGTTGGATCCCGAAGCCAACGACTATGCGGTCGCGCTGGCCTATTGTCAGCTCAATCTCGGCTTCTATCCGCAAGCCAACGCCACGCTCATACAAGCCGAGCGGATCGATCCGAGCGACCGGGACACAAAATACGCCCGCGCTCAGTACTACCTGGCCCTCGAACGGCCGGACGATGCGCTCAGAACCGTGAATGTCCTGTGGGCCGCTTACCCTGGTGATCGCGACGCCAATGCGCTGGCTGCTGAAGCTCTGCGCGATATGACGCTCGCCCGGATGTCCATGCCGCGTGCGGACCGTTTCGTGTTCACCAGCTCGGCTCAGATCGCATTTGCCCGCGAACATCTGCAGCGGGCGGCCGCCATGACGTTCGACGACGACGAACTTCGTCGTGACATTGCCAGGTGGCTGAAGATAGCCGACGAGGCGGATCGAAGGGTATGGGTCCGCGGTTCGGGGTCGGACGACGAGGACCGCCTCAGCTCAGCCGTGGTCGTCATCGCCGTGGTCTCCACCGCCGTGTTTTTCGGGGTTGTACTTCACTTCTGGATCGCGCTGGTCTTCCTCGTGGCCATGCTGGGTGTATGGCTGAACGGGCGGTGGAAACCCCGATGGCGGGTGAATCGCGACATCTTGCAGAGAGAGGGCGGGCTACGGTGGGGGATCTGAGCCCGGAGCCGGACGAGGATCCACTCGCTGAGCTGACGCGTGAAGTCGCGGCGCTGCGGGATTTGTTCCAGCGCCGCTTGCTGGAAGACCGGGAGCGCCGACGCCTGTACGACGAGTTGCATGAACAGTTGCAGTGGGCCCGCGACGGATTGTCCCGCCAGGTACTGGCGCCGTTGCTGCAGGAGTTGTGCCTGATCGTGGACCGGCTCGATTCAGCCCCGGAAGATGAGTTCACGGATTCGATCCGGGCCGAACTGGTGGAGGTCCTGGAACGTCGCGGCGTGACAGCCATCCTCCCGCATGGCAAGCCGTTCGACCCAGCGCACCATGAGGCCACCGGCACCGAGCCGACCGGTGATGGCCAGCTTCCGGGTGTGGTGGTGGCCGTGCAGCGGCCCGGCTATCTGCTGGGTGACACCCTCCTTCGGCCGGCCCGCGTGGTCGTCTCGGCCTGAACCTGGCGCCGGAAGTAGTCGGCGGAGAATTCGTCGTCGGGGTAGAACGTCTCGATCGCCAGCTCGGCGACGGTGATGTCGGCGGGGGTCCCGAACACCGTTGTCATGCTGAACATGGAGATGACGCCGTCGTCGGTGCGCAGCCGGCAGGGAACCACCAGGGAGGGCGTCGCGGCACCCCCGCTTGGCCGTGGCGCCGGGTAGGCGCGAAGCACCCGGAGGAGCTCGCCCAGCTGAGGATCAGCCGTCTTCTCGTGATCGAGTTCGAGCCGGGCGAAGATGTGGTTCCGCCATTCCGGCAGGTTCACGATTCGCGGTGCCAGCCCGTCCGGGTGGAAGGTCAGGTGCATCACGTTGACCGGTGGCTCGAGGAGGAAAGGCGCGGCACCGGCGATCAGTATGTCGATGGCATCGTTGGCAGCGACGAGGTTCCAGCCGCGGTCCACCACCAGGGCGGGGAACGGCGTGTGAGCATCGAGAACACGGTTGATGGCGTCGTTGACCATCGACAGCGGTGGGTCACTGAGCCGGCGTTGCGAATAGGCGGGTGCGTAGCCGCTGCTGAGCAGCATCGCGTTGCGGTCGCGCAGAGGCACGTCGAGGCATTCCGCCAACCTCAGGATCATCGCCGCCGTGGGGGTCGACCGGCCGTTCTCGATGAAGCTGATGTGCCGGGAGGAGACCTCGGCCTGCAGCGACAACTCCAGCTGAGTGAGGCGTCGTCGCTCGCGCCACCAGCGCAGCGACTCACCGACGGAAGACACGGTCTCGGTCAGGGTCATGGCTTCAATGTAGGCGGTCTCCGGCGCTGTCCCATTACCTCTGACGTAATCGACCAGCGTGCTTCCCGGCCGAATGATTGATCTCATCCACACCGGAGCTGATGAGAGGGACCAGACATGACTGAGTACGTGAACCCGGGCAGCGAGAAGAAGACGCCTGCCTACGGGATAGCGCATCTGCACGACGTACAACTCGGCGACGGCATTGTCGAGTACTTGCGCGGGATAGACGCCACGCTGCAGCCGTTCGGCGGACGTTTCGTGATTCACGGCGGCGTCCCGACCGTGCTGGAAGGAGACTGGACCGGCGACCTCATCGTCATCGAGTTCCCGGATCGGGAGAATGCGCTGGCCTGGTACCGGTCCGAGGCGTATCAGAAGATCCTGCCGCTACGCCTCGCGAACTCCACGGGTACGGCGGTGATCATCGACGGTGTTGACGCGGATCACGTTGCCACCGACGTCCTCGGCTGAACCAAGGGTGCTGCCGTCAGTATTGAGGGTCTCGGAGGGTGTGCGGCGGACGCTCATCGACCTCCAAGTCGACGACATAGCCCATGAACTCGCGATCGCCAGCGCCGTCCGCCCATCCGTCGGCATAGCGGACCTCAGTCACCTCGGCTGAACCCGGCACGGGCACGAGCATCGTCCCGGTGCCATCGGGCTGTTCGGTGTACGCGCAGCGGACGTGGAAGATCCCGGTAACGTCGCCGCGGGTGATGGGGGCGTCGTCCGGTAGACCGCCATGGTGCTCTTCGTGGTAATCGATCGAGTTCGCGAGTTTTTCACCTGCGACGCTGGTCAACCAGCCGATGTCGGGCTCGGCCTCGAGTGTCCACGCCACGGTGTCGCCGCTGCGGATCGGGTCGCCGCAGCACTGCATCTGCCACGAGTCCACCCACACCCTGATCCGCATCCGGCTAGTTTGCCAGCCGTCGTCGGGCGAGTTCACCAGGTTTTGCCGTGCAGGTCAGGGGCTGGTGACTACCTGGCCGGCCCAGGAGAGACCACCACCGAAGCCGAACAGCAGCGTGGGTGTTCCACTGGTGATCTCGCCGCGCTCGACCAGCTTGGCCAGCGCGAGCGGAATGGAGGCCGCCGATGTGTTGCCGGAGTCGATGACGTCGCGGGCGATGACCGCATTCTCCGCATCCAACTGACGGACGAGCGCGTCGATGATCCGGAGGTTGGCCTGATGGGTGACGATGGCGCCGAGCTGGTCAGGGGTGATGCCGGCGCGCTCGCAGGCGGCGCGAGCCAGCGGAGCGACCTCGGTGGTGGCCCACCTGAAGACCGACTGGCCGTCCTGGCGGAACTGTGGCTTCCACCCGCCCTCGATGCGGACGGTGTGCCCGCGGCTGGGGTCGGTGCCCCAGACGACCGGACCGATGTGCCGGCTGGCGTCTGAGGTGGCTGACAGAACCGCCGCGCCTGCGCCGTCGCCGAGGAGGATGCAGGTGGAGCGGTCTGTCCAGTCGGTGACGTCGCTCATCTTCTCGGCGCCGATGACGAGCGCGTGCTGGGCGGCGGCGGCCCGGATGGCGTGATCAGCCGTGGCGAGGGCTGCCGAGAAGCCCGCGCAACCGTTGTTGATCTCGAACGCGGCGGCATCCGGGATGCCCAGCCGGCCGGCGACCTGGGCGGCGGTGTTCGGGCAGCGCTGCATCGCCGTACAGGTCGCCACGGTGACCAGACCGATGTCTTCGGGCTGCAGGCCGGCGGTGGCCACAGCTGCCCGGGCTGCGGCCGTCGCCAGGTCGGCCGCCGTCTCGTCTTTGGCGATATGCCTGGTGGCGATGCCGGTGCGACGGCGGATCCACTCATCACTGGTGTCGACCATGGCGGCGAGGTCGGCATTGGTGAGGACGTGTTCAGGCTGGTAATGGCCGAGGGCGACGATGTGAGAGTGGGGCACGGGGCCCTCCTTGTCCGTGGTCGCACTGTGGTGCAGGCAATCTTAGCGTCCGACCGATCGGACGTTAAGCGGCCTCGAACCGGCTATAGTGGCGATGTGAGCCCACGCAGGTCGGTAGCCGATGCCCGGCAGACCCGGGCGGTGATTCTCGATCGGGCGATGGAGAAGGCGTCGATCGAGGGACTTGATGGGCTGACCATCGGCCGGCTCGCCGCCGACCTGGGCATGAGCAAGTCGGGACTGTTGGGGCATTTCGGCTCGAAGGAAAGCCTGCAGCTCGCCGTGCTGGACGCCGCTTCTGCCGTGTTCGCGCGAGAGGTGGTCGCGCGGGCTGGGGGAACGCCCGCGGGAATGTCGCGTTTGGTCGCACTGTGCGACGCGTGGGTGTCATTTCTGGAACGTGGCGTGTTCCCTGGCGGCTGCCTTTTCACAGCGGCGGCGGCGGAGTTCGACGACCGTCCGGGGCCGGTGCGTGACGCCGTCGCCGGGATCCATGCCCGATGGCAGGAGCATCTGCGCCGCCACGTTCGACAGGCTGTGACGGATGGGGACCTGCCTGCGGATACGGATTCCGAACAAGTGGTGTTCGAATTGGTGGGCATTGTCCTCGCGCTCAATCACGCCTTGCAGCTGAACAACGACCGGAGGGCGCCGGAGCGCGCCCGCGACGCGATCGCCCGGCTCCTCTGCGGGCGGCTGCTGAGCGAGTACTCCGGTCTGCCGCCAGGAATACCGGGCATCCGGGCATGAGTTGGCCACGACATGACTGACACGCCTTTCAATCCGCGCGCCCTACTCGCGCAGAGCCGGCTCGGTGTCCTCGCGACGATCAAGGCCGACGGCCGTCCGCAACTGTCTCCGGTCACGCCCTATTACGACCAAGAGGCCGACGTCATCTACGTCTCTATCACCGAAGGGCGGGCCAAGACGGCGAATCTGCGCCGGGACCCGCGAGCCGCACTAGAGGTCACCAGCCCCGACGGGTGGGAATGGGCCACCGCCGAGGGCACAGTCTCTTTGACCGGTCCGGGCACCGATCCGCATGGCCCCGAGGTGGAGGCGCTGGTGGACTACTACCGCCGTGCGGCCGGCGAGCACCCGGATTGGGACGAGTACCGGGAGGTCATGGTGTCCGACCGGCGGGTGCTGATGGCGATGACGGTCGAGCACGTCTACGGCGAGAAGATTCGCTGACGGCGCACCGGACGCTGCGACCAGGAGCGCGTTATGCCCGCCGGGCGGAGTCGTCGTCGGCGGTATCGGCTTCTTCGTTGAGCGCGTCCGCCAGGTCACGCGCCATCTCGGTGTCGAGCTCGGCGACCTCCGAGCCGAGCAGCACCGAAACGCCGCCGCTGAGCGGATTCGCCGCGACGCCGACAGCGTCGACGAAGACGGGCTGCCACAGCGGTTGCACACGGACGACGGTGCCGTCGCTTGCTTGCTGCCAGGGGCCAATCGGTCGCGCGCCGATCCGTGCCAGGGCTTCGCGCGCGTCCTCGTCATTATTCATGCCGGCGTGGGTCACCTGCTGTCCGCGCACGTCGCGAATGATGATGTCGCCCGCGTTGGGCCGGACCGTCGCGGTCCACCCCTCCGGGATGACGGCCGGGGGCTCGTGAGCGTGGTCAGGGAAGGGGTTTGCCGTGCGGGCGGGAGGCTTTACCATGCCAGGCAACGTTACGCTGCCTCATCCCACCAGGCAACTTCGACGCTGCCTGCCATGCTCGTCCTGTGCCTATCGTGATCGACGGCGAGGAGTACATGGACCGGGCTGAGCTCGCTCGGTACCTCGACGTTGCTCCGAGCACCATCAGCGCCTGGGTGAGCCGGGAGAAAATGCCGCAGCCGGCCAGGCACGTCGGCCGTTCTCCGCTCTGGCGGGTGCGCGAGATCGACGCATGGGAAGCCAGCAGGCCGGGCAAGGGCTGGCGCAGTCAGCTCTGAGGATTGGCCCTCGGTTAGTCGATGACTCGGCGAGCACGCGGCTTGCGTCGTCGTAACCGCGATGCTGGGTCAGGTCATGTCCCAGAGCAGGCGGTAGTAGGCGATGCGCTCCGGGTCCGGGTCGATGCCGTAGGCCTCGTATACGACGGTGTCGTAGCCCGGGCCGTAGTTCCACTCCGTGCTCCACGCCGCGATGGCGAGATCTGCCCACCGGTCGGCGACGCCGAGTGCGCCGAGATCGACGTGGGCGGCGAAGGCGCCGTCGTCGTGGAGCAACGTGTTCGGTGCGCAGGCGTCGCCGTGGCAGACAACGAGGCGGTCGATGGGTGGTGGTTGGTCGATCCGGGTCTCGGCGTCGGTGATGCCGCCCGGGTGGCGATGCGGCTGAAGCCGGTCGGACAGTCGTGCACCGGGGTGCAGGCGTTGCCTGGCGGCATCGAGACGATGCTGGACGCTCCAGTCGAACGGGCAGCGGTGCACGGGCAGCGTGTCGTGAAGTAGGCGTAGACCCTGGCCGATAGCGGTCGCGGCGGTCTTGGGGTCGGCGACCCATCGGGGGTCGACGGCCGAGCGGCCCGGGACGCCGGTGGTGACCAGCCAGGAGCCGTCGGTGTCCGCGCCCTGTTCGATGATGTGTGGGACGCGGACCCACTGCTGGGCCCAGGCCAAGCGCTCGGCTTCGGCGGCGAGGTCGATCTCCGGGGTGCCCGCGGCGATCCATTTGATGTAGCGGATGCCGCCCCGGCCGTCGTCAAGACGGAACGTCAGGCCGCCGAGCTCGTTCTGCCAGACCGGGGTGATGGCGTCGTCGGCGGCGAAGGATCTGACGACGTCGGGGACGGTCACGGGCTCGGTTGGGCGCCCGGAGAACGGGAGGCGGCTCACGGGCACTGATTTTCCCAGACCCCGCCGTCACTTCGCGAATGGTTTAATTGGAACTTAAAAGGTGCCACATGGAACTTATTGTGTTACGTTCGGACCTTATTAGGTTCCTGAGGAGTGAATATGGATGTGTCCCGCCCGGAACTGCTGGCCCTGCAGCCCGGGACGGCCGGCGTGCTGCGGGTACTCAGCGGAGCGGACGCCGCGTTCACGATGCGTAGCATCGCCCGACTCGCGGGTGTGTCGCACACGCACGTCGGGAGGATCATCGGCTCGCTCGTTGAACAAGGTGTTGTGTACGACGAGGTTCAAGGTGCCTCGCGATTGTGCAGGCTCAACTGGAGTCACCTCGCAACCGGCCCGCTGGTCGAGTTGATTCGCCTCCATAGCCGAATGATCGACCTCCTGAGGGCCGAGCTGACGAGTTGGGAGCTACGGCCCGAGCATGCTTCGCTGTTCGGCTCGGCCGCCAGGGGGGACGGTGACACGTCGAGCGATCTGGACATCTTGCTCGTTCGCACTGATGGCGTGGAAGGAGATCATCCAACCTGGCGTACTCAGTTGTACGAGGCAGCTGAACGTATCCGCACCGCAACTGGAAACCATGTTGCATGGTTCGACATCTCCCGCCCGGAGCTTCAACTAGCGGTCGATCAAGGTGAGGCGGTAATCGAAGAGTGGCGTCGCGACGCCGTCCCCTTGGCGGGTGTGGAACTCGATGAAGTCCTTGGGAGTCTGGAATGACTCGGCAGTCGATCTGTGGCAAGTCGGAGGCGCAGAATCGCGTTCGGACGGCCCGGATGTACCTCGATGTCGCCAGTGTCGCTGGGACAGAAGAGAAGGTCGAGGCCCGAGGGGTGGCGGCAGGAAATGCAGTCCTGGCGGCGATTGCTGCGGCGGATTCGATCTGCTGTGCGCGGCTCGGCAAACGGCATCGCGGCCAAGATCACTCGGGCGCGATTGGCCTGCTGAAGACTGTGCAGCCGGAGGGCGCGGCGCTGGCCAGGGACCTCCAGGTGGCTCTCAGTGTCAAAGACCCGGCTCACTATGGCGAGACGTTTCTGGCCGAGAACAAGCTCAAGATCACCATGAGGGCTGCGAGTCGACTAGTACATGCAGCAGAGGTGATCGTTCCACGTGCGTAGGAAGGTTTAGTGAGGTGTTGACCGGTCGCTTGGGATGCTTCGCAGGGACCGGTTCAGGGACCCTCGACCGACGATGCGGGAGGGACCGAGCAGGGCCTCTCTTGCGGCGTTGGTACGCGCCGATGCTGAACGGGTGCTCGAATACCTCTAGCTGGGGCCCAGGGTAAGGGCGTCGCGGATGGCCGCGAGACGTTGCGGCACGACGCGGTAATGGATCCAGGTGCCGCGGCGCTCGCCGGTGATCAAGCCGGCCTCTTTGAGCAGCTTCAGATGGTGGCTGGTGGTGGCGGCGGTCTTGCCGATTGCTTCGGCCATGTCGCACGCGCAGACTTCGTCGGCGTTGAGCAGCAACGACAGGATCTTCACCCGCGCGGGATCGGCCAGCGCCTTGAACATCCGCGCCAGTGAGACGGCGTCGTCGTCGCCGACGGTGGACGCGGGCACGCAGCAGGTGTCGATCACGGGCAGCTCGTGGGTGTCCGGCGACGCTTCGGGGGCGATCGTTGCGGTGCTCATCGCTCCTATCATACCTGGCCAAGTGTCTGTTTCGAGGCCGGTCGAAATTTTACTTTGAAATTCTTCGAATCAATGATTAGATAGGCATCGAAACAAGCGCCAGGGAAGCCCTGGTTGACCTAGCTCATGGAGGAGACGGCATGCACCCGTTCACATCTGAGGTCTGGGCGGCGGAGCGCCGGCGAGAGCTGACTGCCGAAGCGGCAGAGCACCGGCTGGCGGCGTCTGGCACCCGCCGCACTGGTGTCTTGGCACGCGCGGCTGAACGGCTGCGCAGCGCCTGGGCCGCGCCCACGCCGAGCCGCGACACGATCTGCTGCTCGCCGGCCTGAGCTGGTGCCGTCGTCTGGCCTTGCCGATAACGGCCGACGAGAGGAGGTGGCGACGATGGACTGCTGCGACGAGCTGACCACGGAGTGCTGCGGCACCGGCTGCTGCTGAGTGTTGCGCCCGGGTGGTGGTGCTGACGGCTCCACCACCCGACAGCCACTATTGGCGCCCGGTCTCGGACACCATCGAGACAAGCCCCGCGGCCGGTTGGCGTGGTTGAGATCGACGTCGAGGTCACCGAGGTGGCGGTGAGTGTGATGGTGACCGACCACGGGCCAGGCATTCCCGAGGACGAGAGGGAGCGCGTCTTCCAGCGCTTCTGGCGTGGCGCCGACGACGGCGAAGGTGCTGGTCTGGGGTTGCCGATCGCCCACCAGATCGGCGTCGCACACGGCGGCGGCATCACCGTGGTCTCGCCCGGCCCGACCGGGGACGGCAGCGTGTTCCGCCTTACCCTGCCGCGGTGAGGGGCGACGGGGGAAGTTACGTGGCTGGCTCCCGCTGCGACAGTCAAGCACGCGAGCGTTAGCACGCCAACAATGGTTGGGCTTCCCGAACAATTGTGGTCATTCCGCGACGCGGCAGCGTGGGCCCCGGCGCGTTGTCTGCCTTCCCGCTGGACCGACGATCCCGGCGAGCGAGCAGGACGGACTCACTGGTCAGTTGGTGGTTCCACAACGTGGCGCAGATATGCATGGGGGTTGTTGAGGTAGCGCCTCCAGTGGTCGACGACGTCGAGGTCTTCCCAGTCCACGCGGCGTATGCCGTGTTCGCCTACCTCGACGATGTCGGCCCCGGGCGTGGACGCGAGAAGTGGTGAGTGCGTGGCGAAGATGATCTGTGCACCGGACTCGGCGAGCTCGTGCATCAGCCCGATCAGCCGGAGGCATGACGTGAAGGATAACGGTGCTTCTGGTTCGTCCATGATGTAGAGCCCGGGGGAGCTGAACATCGAGTCGAACACGGTGAGGAAGCCTTCGCCGTGGCTGAGTATTGTCGTGTCCTCGTCCCAGTAGCCGGGCATTCCGCTGACGACCGACATCAGCCCGAACGCGGTCTCGGCGCGGAGGAAGAAGCCCTTCTGCTTGCTCCGCCTGGCGCGCTTCATGCGTGCGCCGGCGGCTGTCAGCTCGATTTCGAGTACGTCGCCCAGTGGTGTCTTCGGGCGGTTGTTGCCGTACTTGCGCCCTGCGCGCCCGCCGTGAGAGTCGAGTCCGAAGGCCTCGGCCAGGGCCTCGACGACGGTGGACTTCCCGGAGCCGTTCTCGCCGACCAGGACGGTGATCGGGCTGGTGAACTCCAGTCCACGCCCGATCAGCCCATCGACGCACGGAACGGTGAATGGCCATTCTTTCCGCTCGGCGTCGCTGATCTTCTCTTCCCTGACGAACGCGCGACGAACCAACACGCGCACATCCTCTCAGCAACGCCACGCGACCTTGGCTACATGACAGTGATCAGGGGAATCGCTGGACGGCGACGAGGCGTGACTTCGACAGGGCGGAGGCGCTGTTCTTTGCGCTCGAGTGGGGCCGCGGGAGCGGCGGCCGTCCGTGTCGTCCCGACCAACGGGGCGTCGTGGGATGACGTCGAGGCGATCTTCGATATGAAGGATTATGCGGGATTGTCCGCAAGGGCTACCGCGGCCTCGGCCTCACCTACTTACGGGCGCGCGCGACGGTCGACTACGCCCGCGAGCGCGGCGCCAGGGCACTGGAGGCGTATCCGATGATCACCAAGCCCGGCAAAGAGATCACCTGGGGCGCACTACACGTCGGCGCTCGTCAGGTGTTCGAAGAGGCCGGATTCACGCAGGTCCACCATCCGACTCCGAGACGGGTGGTCATGCGCATCGACTTCGGTACTGAAGTCGTGGCGTAGCGTCGCGGTGTCACCTTCAAGCTGACACTCCGTCGAATATCAACGCCAGGCCGCGGGTAAGTAAACGGTTGACGCCACCTGGGGCGCCGACGACGCTATGGCCATGATGACTCCGCCGCGTCTCGTTCCGCTGCTCGCACAGTACGATCACGCCTCGCAGCGACTCCTCGCCCGGCTACGAGGGCCCACGATGAACAGCGGCGATGACGTCGATGTCGCGGTGCCTCCGTTCACGGACGGCGAGTACCTCTGGGATCCAGTTCCTGGCAGCTGGTCGGTGCGGCGGAAGGAAGACGGGCCGGGGCCGGGCGCCACGGTGCTTGTCGGTGCCGGCGAGTGGGGACGGGACGGAGGCCGGCCACATCCTTACCCGCCTCCCATCACGACGATCGCCTGGCGGATGCACCACCTGACTGAGATGCTGCTCGGGCGCGCCGACTGGACGGTCGGAGATCACTCGTTCACCGAGTCGGAGATGATCGTCAGCGGGGATGCGGCGTCTGCGATCACTTCCTTGGAGGAGGCGATCGTTTCCTGGCGAGCTGCCCTTACGGCGGTGGATGACGACGCTCTGGATGCCGTCGGGCATAGCACCTATCCGGATGGAGGCGACGCCGAGGAACCGTTCCTCGAGATCGTGTGGTGGGTCAACCAGGAGGTGCTCCACCACGGAGCGGAGATCGCCCTGCTACGCGATCTGTACCGCGCCTCCGCGGCTGTTGAGACCTGATCCGGACTGCGGGGATGGTCCCGCTAGGCCATGATGTCGGCCGCCGTACTGACCAAAGTGCCGGGTGGCGCGTCGATGACCTTCTCGCGCGCGCAGATGCTGAATTTTAGCTCCGACACGTTCGTTGTGAGTCTGCCTGCCTTGGCAGCAAGTTGTGCGGCGATCCGGTCGCCGCTCACCTCCTTGCCCCACTTCGCCTCGCCCACCAGTACTGGGCGGCGGGATCGGCCTGCTAACGCGACAGCGTCGATCTCGTCCTGGTGCCCGGCCTGCCACCATGGGCCGATCGCGACAGTTTCGGGGTGGATTTCGGCTGCATGCAAGCGGAGGTAGGTGCGGTAGGCATCTTCCCAGCAGTCACCCATGTGATCATCGATACTGCCCCGGATTGCCGCGAGGACGGTCTTGCCCAACCCACGGTTGATTTCGTCGCGGTACCGTCCGAGTACACCCAGATAGAACTTGATCATGTTATCCGTGATGCGGTAGATGCGGCGTTTTGACCGCCCGGTCTCTGTCACCGGCTGTATACGCTCAACCAGCCGTAGTTCCTGAAGATCTCGTAGCGTCCGGCTCGGGTCCGTGCCTATTGCATCAGCGATCTCATGGTGTCGGGTTCGGCCTTCTGCGATAGCTCGGAGGACATCGGCCACCTGCTCGCCATGGCGGCTCTCGGTAGCAAGAACGAGGTCACCTTCGAGCACAAGCGGCGACGTCGGCTTTGTTGCGAGCTCGATGAGGTTGTCATCGACCGATCGGTTCTGATCCCACCAGGACAAGTAAAGGGGCATTCCGCCAAGGAGCCCATAGACCAGCGCACGATTCGATGGATCGAGGTCGACGAGCATCTCCGCCGCCTCGTGCGGTTGAAATGGGTGGACCTGCAGTGCGAGGTCGAACCGACCGTACAGTGGTGCGCGTTCCTCTTGGATCGACCGCATGGTGCGCACTGCCGATCCACACAGAAGGATGCGTAACTGTGTATGTCCGGCTGACAGATCGAGGAACGCGCGGAGTATCCCAGGAAGCTCAGGTGACTTCGTCATCATCTCGGGGAACTCATCAAGCACCAGCAGCAACGGTTCGTCTCGCGCGGCCTGCGCGAGGTGCTCGAACGCCTCGTCCCAGCTCTGATACGGCCGACTGGACAGGTCGCGGAAGCCTCCAGGAAGCGAGTCGGCAGCCTTGCGTGAGAGTTGTGCCAACTCGCCTGGCTCTGTTCGCCCGCTCCCAAGGTGAAAGATCGTGCGCCGATCGGCTGCAAACCGTTGGAGGAGTGCGGTCTTGCCTACGCGTCGTCGGCCCCACACCATCGCCGGCCGACCGTTGGGGCGCGCCCACCACCGTTCCAGCTCGGCAAGCTCTATGGTTCGGTTGACGAAGCCCATGACAAGATCCTAACCAACAGCTATGTCACCGACAACCTTGAAACCGACAGATCTGTCAGTTTCACGATTGTCGGTTACGCATTCGTTGGTTTCTGCTCAGGCGACGATGGCAAAGCCTCTCCGTGAGCCGGAAGGCGGCGGCTCCGTCACCGCGAGCTCAGCCAACAGTGCACCGGCCTGGTCATAGATGCCGTAGTGATCGGCAGGCCCGACGCCTTATCCTCGGGGGACGCTGGCCAGCCACCAATAGATGACCTTCGGCTCTACGTTCTGTCCGACGTCGCTCCTACCCTCGTCAAGCACACGTTCGGTGCAAAGAAGTCCTGGGCTGACGAGGGGGAATCATGACAGAAGAAGGGGAGCACCGCAGCACCTTGCCGCCAGCGCCTCCGCCGCCACCACCGCCACACGTGGATGAGACCACGCCGGCGAGACGACGGTGGATTTGGCCAGTAGCCGCTGCCGTGGCTGCTGTGGCGGGTGTCGGCGCCGGCTATGGAATCGGTGTTTCCACGGAGCCGGACTACACCGGCACCGACGAATACGCTGCAGCACAGGCCGCCTTCGATGACCGCGAATCGGCGTTGGATGAGCGATCCGAGGAGATCGACAAGGCCGTATCAGAGCTCGAGGAGTTCCGGGACGAGGTCGAGGCGCTCAGGGACCGCGCGACCGAACTCGACGAACGCGAAACGTCGCTCGACGAGCGTTCCGCGGAGCTAGATGACCGGGCTGACGACCTCGAGACCGAGGCCGGTGAACTCGAGGCGCGGGCGAGTGAACTCGACGACCGTGTGGCAGCTCTCGATGAGCGTGAGGAAGACATCACGGCGACGGAAGTCGAGATCCAGGACAACACCATTCCCGGCAGCGGGCTCTTTCTCGTGGGCGAGGACATCGCGCCTGGTCAATACCGAGGAGGTGGCGGCGACATGTGCTACTGGGCGAGGTTGTCCGGCACCGGCGGGGAGCTCGGGGACATCATCGCCAACGACCTCCCATCCGGGCCGACGGTGGTGACGATCGCCGCATCCGACGTCGCGTTCGAGACCAAGGGCTGCGGGGAGTGGACCCGCCTCGAATAGTCCGCGTTCCGACCGAGCAGGCGTCGCCGGCTGGAACAGACGTCGGACTCTCCGAACGTTCCCCTACCCGGTGCGTAAGGCGCTGGGGCTTACCCCGCGCACGCGCTTGAAGGCGGTGCTGAAGCTGAACTCGTCCGCGTAGCCCACCTGACGGGCGACGGCGGCGACAGTTGAGCCGGGGTCGGACAGCAGGTCGGCGGCGAGTTCCATGCGCCATTGCGTGAGGTAGGCCAGCGGTGATTCGCCGAGCAAGTCACGCAAACGGGTCACCAGTGTCGTACGCGAAGTGTTCGCCGCGGCGGCCAGGGACGCCAGCGTCCATGACCGGTCGGGTTGAGTGTGGATGAAGCGTAGCGCGGCCCCGGCGATGCCGTCGCTCAGCGCGAGGTACCAACCCGGGGGTTGCGTCCCTGGCTGATCAAACCAATCGCGCAGCAGACGCACCAGCAGCCAGTCAAGCAACCGGTCTAGCTCGGTCTGGATGCCAGGCCGAGCCATACCTTTCGCGAACTCTGTCTCAAGATAGCTCCGCATAGGAGGAAGGTGGGGGCTCTCGGTGACGACGGCCACCGGTGGCAGGGCCGCCAGCAGGCGCGTGGAGGGCGCTCCGGAGGGCCGGTAGAAGCCGACCCCGAGCAGGGCGGACGGCGTGGATTCACTCAGCTCGGGCAGCGGCCAAGGCTGCCCCTGACCGGGACCGATCTCGTGCACCGGGGTGACGCGTCCGGTACGCCCGTCGTGCCCGTCCGGGCGAGGCTGGTCGGTGCAGAAGAACGGCTCCGGGCCGCGGACGAGAGCCACCTGCCGAGGCTCGACGGGGACCGGGCCGGCGGAGTCGGAATGCTGGATCCATATCTGTTCGTGTGCCGGTGCGATCAACGTGATCGCGGCTTCGCCGGCCACCCGCAGCGTCCACGGTGCAGACAGCGCCGAAAGCCCGGCGACAGTGCCGTGCGCCCGCAGTTGGCGCAACATAAGGTCGAGAGGGTCCACGGCAGCTATTGTCCAGCCCGCTGGGCTGGTTCGGCCCGTCCGATCGGACATGCCTGCCGTCCGCTCGCCCATGTTCGGCTGCCGCAGCCGCCGTGTTGAATCACTTGGCATGAGGCAAAGCTCGACGAGAGCCGACGGGACGGCGGACGGTACCGGCGCCGTGGTCAAGACTCGGTATGGACTGGTGCGCGGGCGCGCCACCGCCGGTGTGCACGCATTCCTGGGTCTGCCCTACGCGGCGCCGCCGTTCGGAGCGAATAGATTCCGGCCGCCGCAACCGGTGGAGCCGTGGAACGGGATCCGCGAAGCTGTCGATTTCGGTGCGACGCCACCTCAGTCCGCGATACCGCCTCCGCACGACGTCTTCTACCCGCTCGTCCCGGGCGAGGACTGTCTGAATCTGAACATCTGGTCGGCAGATCTGGGGCGAGCGGGACAACCGGTCATGGTCTGGATCCCTGGTGGCGGCTTCGACGGCGGAGCGAGCGGGTTGTACGACGGGAGCCGGTTCGCCCGGGACGGGGTCGTCTGCGTGACCATCAACACCCGGCGCGGCGCCGACGGCTTCCTCGACCTGGGCGACGGCGTGACCAACATGGGCCTACTCGATCCCGTGGCCGCGCTGATCTGGGTGCAAGAAAACATCGCCGCCTTCGGGGGCGATCCCGGCAACGTCACCATCTTCGGGGAGTCGGCAGGTGCGATGCTCGTCGGCACGTTGCTGGGCATGCCTGCCGCACGTGGGCTCTTCCAGCGCGCCATCATGCAGAGTGGGGCCGGGAACATGGTCTTCACCTCTGACACGGCGCAGGACGTCAGCCATCGTCTGGCCACGGCGTTGGGGGTGGCGCCGGAGCGTCGGGCGATCGCGGACGTGCCGGTGAAGCGGCTGCTCGACGCTCAACCACAGGTGGCGGCCGAGCTGGCCGCACACCCTGATGCGACCCGGTGGGGCGGTGAGCCGGGCGCGCGGGTGAATCTGTGGCAGCCCGTCGTCGACGGAGTTGTCTTGCCTGACCGCCCGATCGAGACGATCAAGGCCGGAGCCAGCGCAGAGGTTGACGTGCTGATCGGCCAGAATGCCGAAGAAGGGCGGCTGTCATTGGTGCCGTTCGGGTTGCTTGACCAGATCACCGACGAGCAGTTGGCCGCGGCGATGGCCGCCTACGGACTGCCTATCGACCGGGCATTGGGTGGCTATCGCGAGGCTTATCCTGGCGCCGGGCCGGGCGACCTGCTGAGCATCCTGCAAGGCGATTGGTACTACCGCATCCCCGCGATCCGGCTGGCCGAAGCCCGCGGCGGGGTCGCGCCGACGTACATGTACGAGTTCACGTGGCGCTCCCCGCAGTTCGACGGGTTGCTCGGCGCGTGCCATTTCCTGGAAGTCCCGTTCGTCTTCGACGTGCTCGACGACGAGAGGATGCAGTTGCTGACGGGGGCCGAGCCGCCACAGCCTCTCGCGGACACCATGCACGAGGCGTGGGTGTCCTTCGCCGCCACGGGAGATCCAGGCTGGCCGTCATACCGTCCGGCACGCAGAACCGTGATCCGCTTCGCCGACGTGTCTGGCCTCGTGGACGACCCGCACCCCATCCGTCCGCTCTGGGATGGCTTGCGCTCCGGCTAGCGGTGTCCAATGGAGCGGCCCAGGTGGGCGCGATGGGGTTATTGGCCCACTCAGGATCCGCCCACAGTGGTTGCGGCGGTTGCACCGGCCGCGGCTGCCATCGCGATCATGACGGCGTCGTTCGTATGGCGGATCGCCTTGGCGACCTCGGCGTTGACCGCTTCACCCTTGGACAGCTCTTTGGCGCGCTTGCGCGCTACCCCACGATGTTCTCTGGGCACCAGCCGGCGAATCAGCGACCCACCCGTCGAATGCACCAGGCCGCCGATGGCCGCGTCCCTGACGTCGTCGATGGGTTCTGGCCGGGTGAGGACGTCGGCGACGTGTGTACGCAGGGCCGTGACGCGTGCGTCGTCGGCGACGGGATGACGTGACCACGGGAACACCCCGAGGACGCGACTCGACTCGTCGCGCACGATCGACTGCTCGACCAGCTCCTCGAGGACGGCCGTGCGCAGCCAGCGATGCTGGCCGAGACGCTGGATCCAGGTCTTGATGGTGCGCCGCTTGGAGTCCCGGATCTCGCTGAGCACGCGGTCGAGGGCGCGGTGATCCAGCCTGGTCTGCGTGGCTTGCAGGTGCTGACCTTCGACCGTGACGGCCTCACGAATGACCAGTTCCACGATGCTGGCCGCCCCGAGCAACACGGGCAGGTTGTAGTGGGATTTGTTGCGCCCCCGCTCGTCGTCCCAGCCCAGGAGCAACAGCTCATCGGGCAGCGTGAGTCGTGCGTCGTTCACTTTTGCTCCCATCGCGTGTCTCTGTCGATGCTAACCAGCTGGCTGGGCTTAAGCCCGAGAACGTCGACGCGTTGCTGGTCAGCTTCATTAAGGTCTTCGGATGTTCTAGAAATTGGTAAGTTCCGCTGACAGCGGAGAACATGACTTTCGCGTAAGTCGGCACGTGTAGCCTGGGCCGATCAGGCAGCCGAAGTGGCATGTTCCAGTAGTGGCACATTGCCAGAAGCGGGTTCACTGTCGGTGATGCCACCGGTTGTGGGCGCTGAGCTGGTCGTAGATCGCGCGGGCAGCACGCCGTTTGGCGTAGGCGTCGGCGGGCCGGTCAGCTCCGTCTAGGCATCGTGCCCATCCGAGCAGCGTCTCGGCCCGCCACCACGGAAGCTCGAAGGTGCTGAAGACATCGAGTGCTTCGCGATAAGCAGCGTCGGCGCGATCGTGTTCACCTTGCGCAGCCGCCACGGCGCCGCGGGCCAACTCGACATGTCCGGCGCGGCCGCGCCAGTCCTCGCCTGCGGCGCAGATCTCGTCGCACCGCGCCAGGTGCGTAAGGGCGTCGTCGACGTCTCCGCGTGCGGCGACATAGCGCGTCATCTCGCCACGAACCATGAGTTCGGCCGGTAGGTATGGGCCCGGGACGCACAGCTCGAGCGCCTGGCTCAGCGCGTCCACGGCGGAAGGGTGGCCAAGTAGCCATCGCGCCTGCCCCGCCCAGTAGGCGTTGAAGACTGCGTTGAGCATGTCACCGTGGCTAAGGTCGTGATCAAGCGCCGCCGACCATGACTGCTCCGCAGCCTCCCAGTCACCGTCAATCAGCAGCAGGTGGCGCCGGCTCACCGCGTCCCCCGGCAAGACTGCTGCCCGCTGCCGTGCCGCCTCCAGATCACCCTGGATTGCCAGGGCGTAGACGAGTTGATCGGTCATCCCTTGCCGCGGAAGCACCAGGCTGTCGAACCGCGGCTGGGAGAAGGCCCGGTGACACCAGGTGCGGCTGGATTCAGGATCGAGGAGGAAGATACTGGCGAGCATCGCGCCCGCAGTGGCGACGTCCCATGCTAGCCAGGGGTCGCCGACGTCACGGATCACTTCCCAGGCCTCGTCGATGAGCGTGTACGCGTGGGCGATCCCGCCGGCGCTGAACACGTGGCAGGCCTCAGTGGCGCGGACCCGGGCGGCGAGGTCACGCCGTTCCAAGTTCCGCGCGATCTCCATCGCCCGCGCCGAGGCCACGAGGCCAGATTGGGTCTGAAGGCCGAATAGGGATGCCAGCGCGGTCCCGTACTGTACGTCGAAGGCGGCCTCCCCGTTGGTGACGACGTCCGCGGCAGCAGCGAAGTTCTCAAGAGCCGTGGGAACATCCATGACGCTGTGATGGAGCGACAGGACGTACCCCAACCGGCTCCGGATCGCCGCCACCGCTGCCTGGTCGCCAACCTCCTGGTAAAGCGAGAGCGCCGACTCGAAATAGCGGACGGCGCGGGATAGGTCGATCGTCGACGTTGTGAGCAACTCCGCCGCGCGCTGAGCGGCGTCGGCCCGTACCGCAGGCGGCGCGTCAATGCCGTCGAGAATGGACACCGCGGCTTCGGCATGGGCGACCGCCTCGTCCCACGCGTACAGCCGCGCGGTAGCATCCGCCGCCTGGAGACTCAGGGCGGCGGCGCGCTCGCGGTCGCCGAGTGATCCGGCCGAGCGCAGATGGACCGCTGCGGCAGCGACGTCAGCCGGTCGCCTGAACCCAGCCCGTTCGAGGGCCTGGGCGGCTCGAAGGTGCAGGCGCTGTCGGTAGGGGGCCGGAAGATCGACGTGGATGGCTTCGCGCATCAGTGCATGCCGGAACGCGTAGCCGACGTCCCAGGCCCGGACGCTTTCCACGAGCCAGCCAGCTCCGGCGGTCTCCTGCAGTGCGGCGTCGAACTCAGATCCGGATCGATTTGCCACCGCCGCGAGCAGGCCAACCTCCACCTCCCCTCCGAGCACTGCGGCACTGGCGACGACATCCTGCGCGACGGGTGAGAGCCTGCCTAGCCGATCTCGGAGCACGTCTCGCACACTCGTCGGCACGTGCCAGACGAACTCGGTCGCGTCGTCGATGTCGCCTTTGGCCATGACGTCGTCGACGACTGCGCGGGCATAGAACGGGTTGCCCCCGGTGGACGACCACAACGCATGGACGACGTCTGGGGACGGAGACGTGCCCGTCCAGGTGCCGACGACCGCAGCGAGCTCCCGTTCGGTGAGCGGGCTGAGCATGGCACGCGTCGCGACACCGGTGCGTTCCGTATCGGCCAGCAGCTCACGAAGCGGGGCGTGACGGCTGCCGGGCGGGTCGCGGAAGCAAAGCAGCAGCAGGAGGCGTGCCGGGAGATGGCGGACTAGGTGACGCAGCAGCCGGGCACTGGAGCCGTCGAGAGCCTCGCCGTCCTCGATGACGAACAGCGTTGGTGCTCGTGTGGTCACTGACCTCAGCAGGTCAGCCACGGCGGCGAAGATGGCGGCCTGCCCCTCGTGCTGTTCATCCGGGTCTTGCTCGCCGCCGTCGTGGGACTCCACGGGCCGTCGCACGAGCCCAGCGAGCACGCGCTGGAGGCGTGCTGGTGCTTGCGCTAACGCGTCGCCAACCTCGGTGTTGGCGTGGAAGGCGTCGGTGAGCGGCGCGTACGGGATCGGTGCCGCTTGGTCGCAGTGGCCCAGGAGCACGATCGCCCCGTCCGAGGCAGCCTCCGCGGCCATTTCGGCAGCAAGGCGGGTCTTGCCGACGCCCGCTTCCCCTGACAGCAGAACGAGCTGGCTCGCGTTAGCGCGGGTGGCACGCCAGAGTGCCCGCAGTTGAGCCATCTCGTCGGTGCGTCCGATCATCGGCTGGCGCCGTGCCACGTCGAGCAACGTGATGGGCGTGTACGGCCGGCTCGTGAGCAGGGCGGGGTCATGGCGGAGGATCGCAGCCTCTAGCTCTGCCAAGCTTGACGCGGGCTCCAGGCCGAGCTCGTCGATGAGGCGTTGGCGGACCTGGCGATAGACCGCTAGGGCTTCGGTCTGCCGGTCTGAACGGTAGAGCGCGAGCATGAGCTGGCTGGAGAGCTGCTCACGGAACGGGTAGGCGTCGACGAGTGTCTCGAGTTCGCCGACGACGTCTCGGTGCCGCCCCAACGCCAGGTCGGCGTCGACACGTGCCTCGACCGCGCTTAGCCACAGCTCCTGGAGGCGGGCGGCCTCCGCCTCGGCGAAACGAAGGGCACCGAGATCCTGGAGAAGCGGACCCCGCCACAGCCCCAGCGCCACCCTGAGTATGTTTGCCGCTGCTTCGGCCTCGCCCCGTTCGAGTGCAGCCTTACCGGCGGTGACTCCCCGCTCAAAGTGGTGTGCGTCAATCGGTTCGGGGCCGGTCTGGAGGACGTAGCCGGGCGGACGGTTAACGATCGAGGCTTCGACACCGCTGGCCCGAATCGTCCGGCGAAGACTGGCGACGTGACTGCGCAGCGTTACCTCGGCGCTGGCGGGCGGGTACTCGTCCCACACCGCATCGATGAGGCTGCCGACGGAGACGACCTGGCCTGGAGTGAGGAGGAGCTTGGCGAGTAGACGGCGTGGTCGCTCACCTCGAAGGTCTAGGGTCGCGTCGCTGACTCTGATCTCGAGTGGACCGAGGACGCGGAACTGCGGCGCCGCGGTCTGTTCTGCGGCGGGAGGTACTGCGCCGGTGCTGATGCCCGGCTGCCACGCCGGTTCCACAGCTTTTCCACGCCCTCGAGGGAAATTGGTGGTGGCAGAAGGCTAGCAAACCTGGACGAAGGGGGCGGATCGATATGAAGGCCGCACTGGATGAATTGAGAGTCGAGTACGAGGGCGACGGCTTCGAGCTCCGCGCCGGCCGGTGGGGAGACATGGCTGTCGCGCGCATGACGCTGTCTCCGGGATTTGACCTGGCCCCGGGCTTTGCGGTTCTGCCGGATGGGCTGTGCTCGGGAGACCATTACGGCGTCGTTCTTGATGGCGACATCACGCTGCGCTACACGGACGGATCCCAAGAGACCACTCGGGCTGGCGAGTGCTTCTACTGGCCTGCCGGGCACACCGCCTTCACCGACAGGGGTGTGGTCGTTGTCATGGTCACCCCGCTGGCTCAGATCGAGCACATGGAGAAGCTGATGGCCGAGGCGGCCGGGAAAGCCGGCAACGGCTCGGCCGACGGGTAGAGCGGGAGACGAGCGACATGTCTGGAGAAGCGCTGGCCAACGCGTACGTGGAGACGTTCAACCGTCGTGACCGCGCCGGTTACGACGCGCTCTTCGCCGAGGACGTGGTGTTCCACGATCCCTTCTTCCCCGAACCCATCAAAGGCGGCAGCGCCGCCGAAGACGTGGCGGCGTCGGTGTGGCGAGCCTTTCCCGACATTCAGTGGCGGCTGCTCCGGCCTGTGATCGACGCCGGTGATCGTGTTGCATTCGAACTCGCGGTGAACGGCGTCAACGACGGTCCTCTGGCGATGCCCGACGGCGAGCTGCCCGCGACCGGGCGGCCCGTCTCCTTCGAGACAGCCGTGTTCTGGACGCTCGGCGTGCATGGGCTGATCATCGAGGAGCGGGCCTACTTCGACGCGAGCGGTGTCGCCGCCCAGCTCGGACTCATTTCCTGATGGCCCACGGCTACGGCGATGGAGCGTCCTAATACTCGACCACCCGCCCGAGAATCCTTCCCGATCGGAACGCCCGTTGGCAACGATGAGAGAGCCGCTTCGACTAGATCTGGACTCACCACACAACTCGACAGCCGCGGCATAACGTCGTCACCATGGATCTCTCGCGCGCTACTAGCGCTCGCGAGCACGCTGTTGTGTCTGCTTCGTCTGAGAGAGTGTGCCTGTGGGTGCATTGGCGGAGGGGGTCTACGAGGCACTGCGTACCGTTGCGCTCGACCGGGAACTTGAGTCCGCTGACGGCGTCGTACCTGATCTTCAGCCTGTGGACCGAGAAGCGGCCGCGGATGTCCTCGCGCGGCACATCGCCACACTGGTCCGCCGGGCGGTCGAAGCGGAGCCAGACACCGGGCGTCGTGTCGCCCTTGTCAACAAGATCACCGAACACCTAAATGCCGACGACGACGCCCTGCCCGGCACCATCGAGCAGTTGCTGGAACTCTCGTCGGCGGATCCGGTGGCTGGTCGCACCTGGCCGCGGCCGGTGACGCCGCTGTCGGATGCCGCGTTGCTTACCAACTCGCCGGGCGAGCCCGCTCTGTCAGCCGAGTTGCGGGCGGAGCTGGCCAGCGCAGACCGCGTGGACCTGCTCTGCGCGTTCATCCGCTGGCATGGGCTGGGCGTCCTGGTAGTCTCCCCGATTCCCGGCATCCGGAGCCTTGCCTCGACTGCAATCATCCTGCGCAGGCTCTGTGAACGTGTAAGCAGGAACGCGGTGGGCCGCAGCCCTATATTTTCGCGATGGGGAGTCCCGCCAGACTACAGCCGACGTACGCGCACACGTTCTTCACCGAGGTCGGCACCTACCTCTGACGACCAACTGCCGGCCAGAGTCAGGACTGGCCGCCGCCCTTGAGCGCTCTAGTTGCGTCTTTGACGAGTCCCGGCAGATCGGACGTGTTGACCTCCGTGGCGTGCTTGGCCGCGTCCCGGTGCGCGAACCGCGAGAGCACGTTCTTGACGAGCACGGCGTTCCCGACCTGCTTCCGGGCGTCGAGCCGGACGTCGTCAGCGGAGCCTGCATAGAACGGCGCGAGGGCCTGGAGCGAGAGAGCCACATCCTCGGCGGTGTCGGCCTCCCGGAAGTGGCGGCTGGACTCGCGAAGGAGCAGCGCGCCGAACGCGCCGATGACCAGAGCAACGGTCGAACGGAGAACTCCGTCGCCCAACGTGAGGTCGAAGTCGTTGCGGACTGCCTCGCTGACGATGAACCAACCGACCGCGCCCGCGAACACGAACGCGGCCACAGCACCGGCGCGTATCCATTGGGCGGCACGGCGCTCCCGCGTCGCCCGGCCATTCCAGTCGGCCGCGCTGAGGTCGCCGGCAGCGTGCTCAGCGAGGGCCTCGCCCGCCTTCGCCGTCGCCGCGAGCGTCGCGATGTGTTGCACGGCCTCGGCATCGTGCTTCTCGTCAGTCGACGTGCGCTCCTTCTTCCAATCGCCGAGCGTCTCACTCCACTCTGTGTTGATCTTGCTCTCGGCGGCAGAACTGACCTCGGCGATCGCCGCGCGTTGAGCGGCAATCTCGGAACGCAGAGTGTCGAGGTCCTTTTCGAGACGGTCCAATTTGCTGAGCCGATCCTGCAGCCCTTCCTCGGTCTCCGTGACCTTTGCCGCCAAATCATCGAGCCTGGCTGTGCGGAACTCGATCTCCTCGTCGAGAAGCTTGACGTAAGTATTCTTTAGATCCTTCGGCGGCGGCAGGGGCAACGAGCGCAGCGCAGCCTCCAGCTTCCCGATGGCCTGCGGGTTCTGCGGCTGGCGCTGGACGGCTACGTAGCGCTTGAACTCGGCGTCACCGGTCGGCAGTTCGTTGAGCGCCTTCCCGAGCTCGTCGAGGGCGCTGAGGTACAGGGCTGGCTGCCGTGCCAACTTCGTCTTGGCCGCCTCGGACAGCCACTCGACGATGTCCTCGCGCCTCTGCTCCACCTTGGCGTCGTCGTACCTGGCCGCCTTGAGCGCGTCGAGCTTGAGGTTCAAAGTCTCCCAGACCTTGTGCTTGCGGTAGCGCTCACTGCCTGTCGGCATGCCTGTCCCTTCTAGACGCACCGCGGGTCGCGGTGATGACTTACTTGTTGTCCTCGGTGCGGTTGTGCGTCAGGCAGAGCATCGTCAGGTTCGAGGGGTCCGTCACCCCGCCCTTCGACCAGCCCGTCACGTGGTCAGCGTCCATCTCGTTCTGCTTGTAGATCCGCATCCTGTTGTTGCGACCTGATGGGCGCTCTGTGCCTCCGCCACCGCAATGCTCCCTCTTTTGGCTCCGACAGCTTCCGCAGAGCTAGATGATCAGGCCGTTGACGGCTCGGGCGTCATGACGTGACCCAAGCCAGGACCCACCGGCATGCCCCTCGCCTTCGTGTGTTACCCAACCCCCTACTTGCCAGAGATCGTGCCATGAACCCCGGACAAAGTCGATGAACAGGACGCGCCGTTATTCGTTGAGGAACACGATCGGTTCTGAGAGGACGTCCTTGGCGTGTGGCTGGTCTTCCAACCGCTGCGCAATTGTTGCCGTCGCCAGGTCTGGTGGCAAGGCGTCGGCGAACTTCAAGCCGGCCACGCTGGCCCCATTGACTGAGGGCTGGGTGATCATCGCATTCGCTATGGCGTCGATGATCTCGTCTCGGGATGCGTCGGGGCGCAACCGCAAGGATCGATCGTCCGCTCGTTGCTGTTCCGCCACGGCACCGGGAAGGGACGCTTGAAGGGTGCGGTTCGCCGCGCTGCCTGCCCATGTCCACCAGCGAAGCTCGTCCCGACCGGTTCGACTGATCGCGGTGCCGTCGCGGTGAACATGGTGGGCATGGACTTCGCGGAGACGTGATAAGACATCCCGAGCTCGGTTGGTCAACCTGACACCCAAGGGATCGACGCCCAGTACTACGTCCCGCATCGCCCGAGTGATGTCGAATGAAAGACCTCCGCGGGAAAACCCCCACCGTGCCTTCCCTGACAGAGCGGTCGGCTCCACCTGGCAGCGGCGTCGTGCCCAATCGATATGGGTGACCTGCCAGCTACGGCCACCGAGCAGGATGATCCGCGGGCCCGCGGATTCCTCAGTGAGAACCGCGTCCTCTATGGTCCCGACTTCCTCACGCCCCGAAAGCACGGTGAATTCTGGTGCGGCGCTGAATACCGCAGTCAAGTCTGAAAAGTACCGACGACCGAACTTGCGCTCGGCTTGTGGGCCAATGAACATGAAGTCACCGTCGGACTCGAGGTAACCCTCACGGCGTAGGAACGCCAGGATCTCGTCCGCGTGCTCATCGAGTAGCGGAAGCTCGCCCCACCAATCGCGCCAGGTGTTGACACCCACGCGGTTCTCCTGGAGGCACAGTGCCATGATCTGTTGTGCGGCGATGTGCCGTGGCGACGGGGGCGCCGTCACCGGTTCGACCCAACCAGAGGACCACCGCTCCAACAGGCCGGCAGCCTGCAGCACCGAGTTCTCGTCCGTGCACAGAAACAAGCAGTTGCGGGTCGACCCCATGCGTCGGCCACTACGACCGATGCGTTGGAGGAAAGACGAGACACGAGCGGGGGAATCGATCTGGATGACCCGATCCAGGTCACCGACGTCGATTCCCAGTTCGAGGGTCGATGTCGCGACGATCACGGTGTCTGTGGAGTCGGCGAACGCCGCTTCGGATCGACGGCGCTCCGACGCCGAGAGCGACGAGTGGGAAAGGAACGTATTAATGCCACGTTCCCGCAACGCAGCTCCGAGTTCCTCGGCCCGACGTCGGCTCTCGACGAACACGAGCCGTTTCTCTCCCTCGTGCAATGCGGCGATGACCTTGGCGGCGTTGACGACCGATCCAACATAGTCGAGGGTGACATCGACGTCGGCGCTAGCCGATGCGGCTGCTGGCGCAATCACCCGTCGCGGCCGGGCTGTAGCCCCACCTTGCAGCCAGGCAAGCAGATCTTCCGGATTTCCGACAGTGGCCGACAAGCCGATGCGTTGGACCGGGTGGCCAACTAGCCTCGTCAGCCGTTCAAGAACAGCGAGTAGATGCCACCCGCGATCGTCGCCGGCGAACGCATGGATCTCGTCGACGACGATAGCCCGCAGCCCGGAGAACATCACTCGTGGATCGACCTTGGTAGACACCAGCATCGCTTCGATGGATTCCGGTGTGGTCAGCAGGATGTCCGGCCGCTCACGCAGGATGCGCTGACGTGCAGGCTGGTCGACGTCTCCATGCCATACCTCGGCCGAGCGTCCGAGCCAGGCGGCGTACGAATTCAGTCGCGGCTGCAAGTTGTTCAGGAGAGCCCGCAGCGGGCACACATATAGCACGGATGTGTCCTGCCAGCCTTCCTCGGCCATCCGGCTGAGCAGGGGGACAACGGCGGCTTCGGTTTTGCCGCCCGCGGTCGGGGCCAGAAGCAAGCAGTCCTCACCGGCCAAGATCGGAGCGATCGCGGCCTCCTGCAACGGTCGCAGCGCATCCCAGCGCAGGGTGTTTGCCAGGTGGTAGCGGACTGCGGGATGCAGCGCGTCGATCGCCTCGGTCATCACACGTCGAGTTCGATGTCGTCAGCCGAGCGAGTCGCGGCTGCCTCTCGTTCGGCGTCGTTCAACTCGGTCGGACGAATGGCCACTTCGTAATCGGTCCGCGGGTCGAAGTCCGTGTGCAGCTCGATCGTGTCGAGGACGTCGACGAGCTTGCGCAAGAACAGCCGTGGAGCGGTGCCTACTCTTCCGCCTAGTTTGCCGGCGACGGATGAGGCGAAGTCGCGAAGGAAATCGTCATCTGCGGTGCGCTCTACTCGTTCGGCGTCGCTGACGTCGGAAATGAACAGCGACCGGACACGCGTGCCGAGTTCCACGAGCTTGTCGAGATCGAAGCCGGTGAGCCGCAGCTGCGGCGCTCGTGGGTTGTCGAAGCGAGGGTCTCGGGAAAAGTCCGTATGCAACCGGTCGGCCAATGGCGGAAGTAACTGCATGCCCTGACGTCCGTCAAAAAACGCTGGCGTGCCGGTGATCAACAGATACAGGCCGGGAAAGTTGCCATCGTGCACTTCGTCCATGAACTGCCGTAACGCGTTGAGTGCCTTGGCGCGAGCGTCGCTGCGTACCCGCTGCAGCGTCTCCACCTCGTCCAGCACGAGCAACAGGCCGGCGTGACCGGAGTCGCGAAGGATAGCTAGCAGCCCGCGCAGAAACCCGAGTGCCAGAAAGTGGTCGAGATCGCCTTTGATCCCAGCCTGGCGTTTCACCCGAGCAGCGACGTGCGGTTGCCCCCCAAGCCACGCGACGAGGCCGTCGGCGGCATCGTTGTCTCCTTCGGCGACGAACCGGCGGTAGGCACGCACAGCGAGCGGGAACACGGGAGCCCGCGCGGCGACTTCGGTGAGCCGCTGCTCCAGCAAGTTCTCCACCGACTCGTCGGAAATCTCGCCGTCCGCGCCGCTGGCGTCCGTTTCGACGGTGAACAGCCACGAGTCGAGGATCGGCCGCAAGGCGCTCGGCGGTACCGTGTCGGTGCGCAAGGACTCGATGGTGCGCCGGTAGACGGTCTCCAACCGGTGCAGCGGCGTGTCGATCTCGTTGATCTGCACCTCGGCGGTGGCGAAGCCCTTCTTGCGTGCGTTGTCTGCCAGCCAGCGCGCGAAGAACGTCTTCCCGGCCCCGTACTCTCCTCGCACGGCTTTGAAAATCGCCCCACCGGACCGCACGGTCTCGAGCTCGGCATCCATCTCTCCGCCAAACCTGTCCAGCCCGACGGCCAGCTGGTCGAGGCCGTGCGCTGGCACGGTCCCGCGCCGCAAGGCAGCGAGCACTTCGCGGCGGCGCCGGGGGGAGATGCTCATCCCTGCACCCCGAACTGTTCGCGCAGGAGCGACTCGTCGAGGACGATGTCGCCGGAGGCCTCCTCGTACCGGATCACCACGTACCCCTCGACGTCGAGAACCCGCTTGAGCACGTGTAGCGCACCCCGCAGGCGAGGTGCGGCGACGCTGAGCGTAGCCGCGGCGTTGTGTGCTGGGACCCTTCGGTCCGGGGCGTCCAGAAGTACGGCGAGCAGGTTGGTGATCCTCTCGGTAGCGACCGGGACGCGCCCAGCGATGGCGAGTTGTTGCTTGAACGTGCGCGACGACACGACGGACTGGGCCACCTTGGCCGCTTCTTCACCAGGGCCGTCCGGCCGGGGCTGCGGAGTGGATGTGGTCTGAGGCAGCCTTCCGGGAAGCTCGAACAGCGTGGCGGCGTCGTCGTCGGAGCGCGACACCGCACGGGTAGCGCCCCTCGGTCCTGATCCCGCCCCACGCGGCGGTTCCGACGCACCGGCCGCATGAGCGCGGGGCCTGGTTGTAGGCTCCCACCAGGCCGGTTGGCCGCCGTCGATACTGGTGAGGCCAAGTTCTGCGGGAGCGTCGCCGGGGTGCAGGACCACCACGGGCACGACGACCTCCGCGGGTGAGCCGCCGCCGTGGTATCCGGCATTGAGCGGGCCGTACCGGATCCGTTCATCGACGGCAAGGATTGCGGAGTTGCCGGTGGTGAGCACCCGCGGACCGCTGACCATGACCTCGTCGCCTGCGGCGGGTTCGGACTCGACAGCGGGTCGGGCTCTCGCCCCGTACGTGGAAGAGTGCTGACGCAGCGTTCCCTGGCGACGCTCGATCACGTGCCCGTGGTCGGAGGTCAGGACGACGATTCGTCCGGCACCACGGGCGGCGTCGAGGAGCGGCTTGAGATGGCGTACAGCATCGAGCGTCCAGTCGATACCGGCCGGGTCGGTGTGGTGCAGTGCGTCGTCGACGGCATTCAGCACGGCCGCGACCAGCGGTAGCCCTTCCGTGTCGGCGACGGCGGTGTGGATCGCGGGCGAGAGAGTCAGCCCGGGTCGCGAGGTATCGAGATCTTTCTTGTGAAACAGCGGCGCCCCGCCGCCGTCCACGTCGTGTTTCAAGCTGGCACCCTTGAGCACCGCCTGAAACCCCTGGCGCTCGGCATCGTCGCGGCCGTGGCACAGCATTCCGGACAGCAGCGAACATCTGCTGAACTCTGTCAGCGTGGGCAGTACCGCAAGCGCCGCCGTCCGCCGCTCGTGGCCGGGAACCGCATGTTCGACCCACCCCAGCTGGCCGGCATCGCGGACGAGCTGGTTGGCCACCGACGCGCTCATCCCGTCGAGTACCAGCAACAACGCCGGCCGCCGTTGGGCCAGCGGGACAACGACATCCGGCAGCACCCGCTCTACAGTGAGCTGCTCCGGCTCCGGCGAGGCCGCCAGGGCCGCGGCGAACGCCACGTCATGCCGGTCGCGCCGGTGGCGAACCAGCCGCAAGACCGTCCCGAGTACGTCAGCGAGGCCGGAGTCGGCGGATCCCTGGGCGGCTGTGTTGACCGCGGCGTCCACCCACGAGTCAGTCGTGAGGTGCTGGTCGAGCGCCAGGGCCAAGTCGCTGCCGACCGGGGTGGTGGCGTCGGTCGCAAGCCAGCGCACGAGCCGCAAGGCTGCTTCGAATGCGCGCACCGACGCGTCTTTCTCGGCGAGGACATGCTCCCGGATCCGGGAGAAGGCGGACTCGGCAGCCGAGAGGTCGGCGGCCACCAACGGCTCATCGATCCCGGCCCCGGCCGTGGCCACGGTGGCAGCGTCCGGCAGCACGCTCGAGAGTTCGCGGGCGAGTTCGGCCAGACGCGACTGCAGTCCTGCGGGCAGCATGTCGGAGACCTGCGCAAGTTCGTCGAGGCCGAGGTCGGCGACGTGGCGCGACGCACCCGTGAGCACCTTGCTGGCGAGCTCGGGGCCGTAGCCGTCGGTGAGTGCGTGGGTCACCAGCCAGCGGGCGTCGGCGTGCCACGCATCCAGCACCTCTGGAGTGAGCTTGCCCAGCCCGAACGCACCCTGGAAGTGCCCGGCAGCGCGGGTGTCCGCCACGTCGGGCGCGCTGAGCAAGCCAGCGAGGACACCCAGCGGGACGATCTCGGAGATCTTGCCAGCGGCCAGCAACGTTCGTACTGGTCCGGCGGCCAAGCCACACCGTCCGGCCAGCCAGTCGATGACCTCGTCGGTGAGCGCGTCGCCTGCGGCTGCGCGCAGGTCGGCCAGGAGCGAGGTAGCGTCCGGCCGGGCGCTCCAGGCCATGACCGCGGTCACATCGACTTCCACCCCTGCGTCAACTACGCGCAGCCCGTTGTGGACGACGGATCCAAGCGCATGGTCGCGGGTGAGCACACCAGCAGGGGCAGGCGTCCAGCCGTCATGAGGCAGAACGGCTAACAAGCCAGCAGCGATTTCGCGAGAGCGCGCCCCAGACGAGTAGAGCCTCGGGTCGAGCCGCTCGGCGGTGAACCTGTGCCGGACGGCTTCCCACGGGTCCGGGGTCCGCAGGCGGTTGCCCACGAAATGAGCCATGACACCCGCGCCCAGGTCGTCCTGATCGCACGGCGTGAGGATGACAAGCCAGTCGGAGGAGTCACGTAGCCGAAGCGCTTCCCAGACGGCCAGGGTTGAACGACACGGCAAGACTCGGATGCTGCGCCCGTTATGCATGAACTGCTCGGGCCCCTCCCAGGTTGCGGCCGCTTGTACGCCGAGGATGCCGGCGTCGTGCCGCTTACCGGCCAGCCCGTCCAACAGGGATCGCACCACCGCGGGGCTCGCCACGGTGAGTGCGTGGCCGTTGGCCGTCACCGCTGTGCTCATTCGACCCACCATTGCACGTGAATCCTGCGACCGTGGTGCTCAGCCAACAACCGCTTGAGCTCCACCTCGACGACGGGAACATCCTTCGCGGATGTGAGGGCAATCCTGTCGCGGATCTGGCCAGTTTGCGGCTCGTCGGTTGAGACGTCGAGCTCCACGTCTTCGGGGCCGTGCTGTTCTGGCGCGGGTGGGGGCGCAGGCACCGACGGCGTTTGGTCGGCGAGCCACTGGAAGGTCTCCTCTTCCGCCCGTCTCAACGCGTCGGCAAGCCGCACCGTGAGTTCGTCGGCTGAAGTTGCCTCCCGCAGCTGACGCATGATGTCGCGGGCTTGCTGCGCTCGCTCGTCGGCGCCTGTCTCCGCCTGCACCACCGGAGAGAGACGATGCCACTGGAACGCCTGGAGCGCACGCACAACGGTCGCAGCATCGGCGAGCGTACGTCCCACCACGTCGAGCGGAACGGGGAACTCGGCTCTGGCTACCTTCTCGATGAGTGCGACCCGGTTGGAGGTCCGTGACAGGTCGATGACGAAGCTGGCGGCCGCAGCCGCCACAGTCAGCCGGTCGCCATCATGCTGGTCGACCGTCAGCCGGCTGTAGAGCTGACGGAGTTCGCCGACGAGCGCGTCGGCGGGACCAGCGTGTTCGGCGGCTCGGGCGCTGACAGTTCCGGCAAACTCGGCGACGTTCGCACCGGTCAGGTACTGGTTCCCGGCAAGGCCGAAGAGGTGGCCGGCGTTGGTGTGCGCAGTCGTCCAATCCTCCTTGGTGGGTAGCGGCTCCGGCCGCAGCTCCAGGTGATCGCGGATCTTGCCCAGCGCAGGGGCAGCGACAGGAGTGTTGGCCTCGAACCATGCCCGCTTTTGCAGGAGTGCCCACGCGCTGATGAGCAGGTCGGCCACGTCGGTGCGCAGTCCCCACGCCGGGGTCAGCCCGTCGATCCAGTCGCGCAGCTGCCGGACGGTCACCGGGGCATGGGCGTTCCCGCCGTGATGAGCAACGGCGCGGTCGAACTCGCCTGCCCAGAAGGCAAACGTATCGCTACCGAACAGGAAGTGTGTCTCGGTGGCCTTGCCGAGCCGGAGCGGTCCGCAGATACGGCGCAGCACCTGGCGGTCACTCGGATGCGTGGGGGTGCGGCCGTCCTCCTGGATCGATGCCTGCTCGACGTAGCCGCGGACGGTCTCCAGCTGGCGGACGGTGATCTCTTCGCGGGCCGGCTCGAACTCTGGGTGCGCCGGATAGCTACTGCGAAATGCCTGGTCGATGAGGTTCTCGAAGGCAGTGCCGAGGTCGGCGCCCACCGGCTCGGCCGGGCTGAACGAGCGGTCCAGCGACATCAGCACCTGGGTATGTGCGGCGTCGTCGGCAAGGTTGCCAGCGTCGGGGGTGGCTGCCCCGTAAGCCTGCTGCAGCACCCGGGTGATGCGTTCCTTGTAGGCGGCATGCTGGTTCTCCAGAATGGCGCGGGCCTGGGCGCGGGCAGCCTCGGGCAGGTGGTCGGAGCTGTTCTGCCAGCGTTCGCCCGAGCCGGAGAACAGCCAATGCAGCTTGACCAGGCGCACCAGTTCGCGCTGCACCTCGGGCGTGAGATAGCGAGGCAGCCACACGACGGTCTGCCAGTACTTGCCTGCCTGCTGCATCCGCTCAACGCGGGCGATGTCCTGGGAGACGGACTGCTCCTCCTCGTCGAACGGGTAGTCGACGACGAAGCGCCAGGTGCCGGGGCGGTTCTGAAAGTGTTCGTCGGACAGCCAGGCGGTGTCTCGGACGTTGCCGAAGACAACGTCCACCTCGCGCCGTGATCCCTTCCACGTCACCTGACGGGTGGCAGCGGAGTCGAGGTCGCTGGTGTGTGGGTCGATGCCGAGCGCCTGGTGCACGATCTCCTTGACCAGCTGCCGGCGCCGTCCCGGGTTGTCCTCGCCTTTGACCCGTTCGACGACCGACTCGTAGTCGACATCGGCCAGCTGGACGCGGATGACCGGGTCGCTGCCGCTGGACGTCTGGATCTCGGGGACTTCCTTCTTCCACGTGTTGATGGCGGCCATCACCAGCCGGGCTTCGTTGCCGGGCAGCGGCGAGACGATGGAGCCGTGATTGAGCGAGGCCAGCCGGGAGGCCGTCAGCTCTTTCAACGCGGGGACGTTGGGTGCTACCGCGGACAGCAGCAGCGTCTTGGCCAGCCGCTCTTGGCTGCGGAATCCTCGTGGGACCGAGGTGGGGTCGTCGGCGAGCTGGCGTTCGGTGACGTTGTGCTCACGCAGCAGGATCGGCTTGAGCTTGTCCTCATACAGAGCAGTTGCGGCACGAAACAGGTTGGCTGCGTGTGAGTCGAGCGCCTGACGGCCATTAACCACGTAGTCGAACGCATCGCCCACCGGAATGAGATCGTCAACGGTAAATGACTCGCGGCGGTTCACCAGCATCTGCTGCATGACTTTTAATGCTGTGCGTTCTCGCTGCATGACACTGGCCAGGGAGCGCAGCGTGGAGACAAGGGCGGGCGAGAACGGGTAGGTAAGCCGGAACTCGGCCTCGGAAGCGCCGTGGTGGCTCTCGCCGGTGTTGATGCTGTCCAGGAGGACGTCCCACACGGCGGGGCGGCGTTCGAGCTGACCGAATGCGTCCTCTAAGGTCCGGCGGGCCTCGTCGTCCACCGGCCAGAGCAGCCTGCGATGAGCCACCTCGGCGAGGTTGTCGTCCCCAAGCTGGATGGACGCGAAACGGCCCTCCTGATGGCGGAAGGCACGATCCAGCGCCTCTTGCTCGTTGCCGGTGGCGCCAGCGTCGGCGAACCACTTACGCAGGTCCATCTGCCGGGAGATGAACGAGATTAGGGGGATCGGCCGCGGGGAGCCGGACGACTCCACCAACTTGGTGATCTTCTGGGTTTCCCGGCGGAAGAACTCGGTGTCGCGGACAGAGAACGCCAACCACAACACGAGTTCGTCGAGGAACAGCACGACGCCGTTGTAGCCGAGCGCCTGTGCGTGCCGGGAGATCGCGTGCAGCCCGCTTTCCAGATCAACGTAGTCGGCGAATCGGGTGTAGGAGGTGAAGTAGCTCTGGGTGAGCGCAGTGACCAGCCGCTGGCGTTCCTCAGTTTCTGGTCCGGCGGCACGCGCGGTGTGGTAGGTCTCGGCGTCCCAGGTTCCGGTGCCGAGGAGTCCCGCCCACACATCGCCGCTGTCGTCATCGTCGTCGCCGTTGAGCCCGGCGAAGAATCGCTCGTCGCCGAGCGTCCGGCGCTGGTTCTCCGCGTCGGTGAGGAGATCGTCACTCGTGTGCACCGCTGGAAGGGGCGCGTCGGGGTGCAGCCGCTGGATCTGCTCGACGTAGCCGCCGAGCACAGCCTGTTCCAGCGACGGCGCGCCAAGCAGGTGGTAACTGAGCCGTAGCAGCTTCGCCTCGCGTAGCGCAGCGTCGTGTTTGGCGACCACTGGCTGCAGCTCGGCGATCTTGCGGGCGGCCGGCTCATGGCCGAGGACGGCATGTAGGACGGCCATGAAGTGGCTCTTACCGGAACCGAACGAGCCGGTGAGGAACGCACCCCGGCTGGTCTTGTTGCGAACCGCGTCCGAGACGAGCGCCAGCGCGGAGTCGAAGTTCTGCGCCAGCGAGTCGGTGACAACGTACTGGGCGAGCGTCTGCTCCAGGTGCGCGGTGTCCGTGCTCTCAGCGAGGCGAAGCACGTAGTCTTCGCTCCCGGCCCGCTCCGGGATCTCGATGACGTCGCGCAGCAACCTACTCATCTAAGGCTCCCTGGTCAGTGCGGGTGCCGCCGCCTGACGCCTAGACCGTCGGCCACGGGCTCTTTTCTCCGGCCGCCATGCGACCAGATCCTCGACTGTGACCCCGGCGCGCTGCCTCCGCGATTCGAGCTCCTCGTCGACGATAGCGGCCAGGCTCAAACCGTACGTGGGGTCGATCTCGCCGTGCCACTGGCGGACCCATGGTTGGAGTTCGGCCAGCCCGGCGATGAGCGGGATCATCTGCTTGTCGTCCCAACCGTCCTGCTCGCGCTCGTTCATGATCCTGGCCAGCGCGAGCGCCTGCTCAGCGTGGTCCCAGCCGGCCCAACCCAGAAACGGCGTCGGGTCGGTCTCCCGTCCGGCATCCGGGTAGAGGATGAACCGTTCCTTCGGTATATCGAAGTCGCCCCGGTGCTGCCAGTACTCGGTGCGAGTGAAATCGGCGGGCTTGTACTTGGGCGGGACCGGGATCGGAGCGTCGAGTGTTTCGCCCGCGTCCTCCTTGCGTTGGAGCCGCCAGATCTCTTCCCATGCGGCGCGTTTCTCCAGACCGGAGTCCTTGTAACGGTAGGCGGCGAGGTACGGCACGGCCGAATTACCGAGCAGGTCTTGCAGGCAAACGGCGACGGGTAGGTCTGGCCGGCCGGCCCACAGCTCCAGCACGCCGCGGAACTCGTCGTCCCGGGCGACGATGTCAGCCAGCCGGGCGACGCTGCGCGGCCGGGGCCGTCCCTGATTGTCGAACCAGAGCGCGCGGTCTTCGAGCCGGTCCAGCAGCCAACCTCGTAGTGCCTCCTCAACGCGCTTCTCCCACGGGTCGATGGCCCAGCGGCGCTTGTATTCGGGCTTCTCCAGCTGCCGGATGTTCTTGTTGCTGGCGATCACGTCCAGGCGGCGTTGCACCAGGTCGCGATAGTCGGCAGGCCAGTGCTCGGGAATCTCGGTGATGGGAGTCGACCGGTGACGCTCGAACCACGTCGTCTCTTCGCCCTCATTCATTGCGCGGGCCATGACGATCTCGAAGGCTCGCTCACCGAGCGCGAGCTCGGGCAGCTCACCACCAAACGTCAGCTCTTCGTCAATGAGACCGTAAATCCGGTAACACTCCCAATCGAGTTCCTCCTGCTCCGCGATCAGTTGCGCTTTTATTCGCCCATTCTCGATCCCAAGGATGTCGAGTTCGCCTCTCGTAGGTGCGTGCAATTTCACAACTTCCTGGGGCTCCGTATCGGAAAGGCGTTGGGCCAGCTTGTCGAGCCTCCTTGCCCGTCCCGCTGGCGCATTCGCCGGTATCGGAAATTGTTTCACCCTGCTTGCATTAAATTGATAGGTGCGCAACCAGATTTGATCTGCTGCACCACCTTTTGGTTTGCATTTCTGTCGAAGCCAAAAGCATGCCGTGGAGGAATTTAGAAGGGCCAGTAGTGAGAAGAGATCCGTATCGGACGCTGTCGAACCGAGTTTTACGACAGGCGCCGACTGATTTAGAACCCTCCCACCTCTGTCGAGTATGAAATGGTTATGTGTAGCCACTTCAGAGAATGCAATGGAATGCGTACAGGCGCCGCGATCGGCTGGAACCTGATGCCATGCGTACCAAGGCTTTCCTGCCGCGGAATAGGTGAGTCCATTGAAGCTCGCCCGGTTTCCTAGGTGAGTCCGTAGGGGCCACAAATGCCTCGCTGATCGTGGCAAGATCTCAAGTGCAGGAAGTTCGCTCGTTCCGTACGGAAACCAAACCTTGCGGTCGGATGCAACATGGTAGTCGCGAATGTCGTCGCCCGTCACCAGTGGAATCCACGCGGTCGACTCCAGCTCGTTCCGACCGACGACGGGCGAGGGGCGGGAGAATTCTTCGTCGGCATGACTCATGGCCATGAATCCGACGCGCTTAACAACTGAAGATATTTGTCGCGGAGTAGAATAGTCAATCTTGTTGATCAACTCGCCAGCACCCCCACCGGACAGGATCCACGGGTGTCGCTGCAGAGTGCCGCGTTCGAGATCATCAACGTTTATCCAGTCGTTGTCGAACCCAGGCGTTTCAATATTCTCAACTATGCTTCGCCAAAAAGGTCCTTCGCCGACTTCTCCTACCGAGGACGCTTCGCGCTTCCCTTTGCTTAGCACGGCGCGGACGGAGGGAGTTCGGGGAACTGAGTTTACGGCAAATAGTATTACGGTGGGGGTGCCGTCGCTGTTGTGTCCAGGAATCCATGCACCTTCTGAATCTATTATCGTACGCAAGTCTCTGCCAGGGAGAAAATTCTCAACCAGAGATTTTCCAAATTCACGCTTCATGAAGGAATTTGAAGTTATCTTTCCAATCCGGCCAGGGTGCTCGCCCTGTCGCGCCACATTAAAGAACAGCTCCATGAATGGTACCGTTAACGCATAGATTCCTTTACAGTGGCGATACAGGGTTCGATAAAGTTTCCTGGCGGCTTTGTCTTTCGCAGGGATGTATGGCGGGTTGCCGACGACAACATCATACCGGCGGCGAAATATGTCCTTTAGGAGCGCGTTGTCTTCAGTTGAGTAAGAGAAATCGTCTTTGGCCATAAGTATCAGATTCTCGTCCAATGTCTGCTGGGGTGCGCCGTAAATGAGCGAGTCGCCTGCAGCGAGTTGGATCTGGAAATCTGGGGCATTCTCTAGAGAGCGCGCGCCTGCGGCTCTAAGTGCGGCCACGATAAGTCGGAACCTGGCAATGGCGACGGCGAACGGGTTGATGTCAACGCCGTGTACTCCGTCCAGCGCATGCTGGACCAGTGCACGCGTCTCCAGGTTGGGTGCCTGTCGGGACCACCGGTCGAGCAGCCGATGGAACGCGCCGAGTAGAAAGTGCCCCGAACCGCACGCGGGGTCGATAACCGAAAAGCCATCGAGCGGCCGTTCACGGAGGGCCGGTTCAAGGGTGTGGTCGAGGATGAACTCCTCGACGAACTCCGGCGTCTGCAGCAGCGCGTAGTTCTTCTTCGCGAACTCCGAGAGGTCCTGGTAGAGGTCACCCAGAAATCGAGTGTCCAGTTCCGGGTTGACGGCAGGCCCGAATCGGCGGAGAAGTTCGCCGTTGGAGTCCTGGTCCCACCAGAACTCCAGGAGTCGCCGCGCGGCGTCACCGGACGGGGACACTTGATGGATGGGCGAGTAGGAGTCCACCAAACCGGCTGTGGCGCCGATTGAGGCGAAGTGCTCGATGATCTGCTGCAGCCAGTGCCGGTCGTTGTGCTCGGGGTGGGTTTGGAAGTATGCCTGTCGGGCGTCGAGTGCTCTTTGCCGGTCTTCTCGGCTTGCGCCCGCGATCCACACCGGGGATACCAGCCGGTTGTCTTCACAGAACCGGGCGAACACGGTCAGTAGCACCCACGCCGATGCTGCCTGGGTCACTCGCTCGTCTCGCCAGGCCTGCCAGGACGCCGCGGTCCGCTCAGCGTTCAGCGCGTCGGCGTGCTCGGTCTTCCACCGCTCGGCCACGCCCTCCTCGCGCATGAACTCGTCCGGCCCGTCCACCCGCGCCCGCAGGTCATTCTCAAGGAGCGTCACCTGCGCCCGGAGATCACCGACCAGCCCTGTCACCTTTGCCACTATCGGCTCCCCTCTTGTACCCGGTCCCCACCAGGTTCGGTCTGCTCCTGCATCGCCACCCATTCCAGGTCCAGTGCCACGAACTGTCCGTCTGAGCCCAGCTGCAGCGGTTTGCCGTCCACGACGGCGCCGCGCATCCACGCCAGCTGCGGCAGTATCACCCACACCGGACGCTGTCGCCTGGCGGCCAGATCGCTCCACCGAGCCACCACATTGAGGTGGCCATACCTGGCCAGCGGAGACAGCTCAGTAAGTATCACGGGCGCGTCGTCGGCAGCACTGGAGAAGACCAGAGCATCGATGTGCTTGGTCACGCGCGGCATGACCCGTTCCACCAAGGTATGCAGGCCTCGCGCGTCGCGGCTGCCTGGCTGGGCGGCGTCAGCAGCGCTGACCACGTCCCACGGGAGCTTGCTTGCTTGAGCGGATGTCCGCATCTCGTCGATCAGTAGGCCGGTGACGTCGAGCAGGGTGCCGCCGTAGCGTTCGGCGAGCAGGCGCGTAGCGCGCACCGGCTGGTCCGCGTGTTGTGCAGATATCCCGATCGCGAGGAATGAGCGCGACGACATGCTCCCAGCAAGGACCCGGGTCAAATGGTCGCCGCGGCCCAGCGACGCTTCAGTGGGTGCGGGTTGCACCGTAGGCGTCCGTGTCGGAAAACCCGTGGTATCTGGCCGATCGTCACTCGGCACGCCGTACACGTCACGGTCTGGCAAGTACTGCAGCCCGACCCCGGATGCGTCAACCACGGCGTCGAGGTCCGGACGCTCGGGCAGCGGATCGAGCTCAGGGAACCGGGCCCGTACCCGCCCGGCCAGCTCGGATGGCGTCAGTTCGGTGTTCTGTGCGAGCCCGGCCAGAGCCATCCGGATCGCATCCGAACCCGGCAAGTTCCGTCGATGGAGCTCACCACGCGCCGAAAGTGCGGCCTCACGTGACGACCGCGCCGCCAGGCGCGCCAGTCTGAGATCCGTCATCGCCGGGGGCTCATCACCGGCGTCCGCGCCAGCTCTAAATGCCTCGGTAAACCGCAACCGCAGCTGACGAGCGGCCCGCTGCTGCGGCACCACGGGTTCCCCGGCCCGCTGCGCGGCGGCGACCAGCTCATCGGCACATGCCCCAGCTGCCTCTGCCGCGTCTAGCAGGACGGTGCTGCGCGCGAGCAATGCCAGGCGGCCACCCCTGCGGCGCTTGGCCAGCGGCATTTCTGTTTCGGCCAGCACGTGTTCGTGATAGCGGTCTAGCGTCAGCCGCAGCAACCCTGCGCCGAGCCGTTCAGCGTCGGCGGACGAGCCATCCGGCAGGTCAGGAAGCGCGGCTAGGACCTCAGTGGTAAGTGTTGGCACACTGGCTACCCCGCCCAGCGTGTCCAGCGATCCGATGACGATGCGTACCAACTGGTCGAGTAGCACCTGAGTCTGTTCGTTCTTCGACCACGCATCTTGCAACTCTTTGATGAGTTGGTGACCGCGCTGTGCCGACCGGCCAACAGCAGAGGCCAGCTCCTGCTGGTTGGCAAACGCATCGAGTCCTGGCTCGAGACCTAAGATCAGGCGTGCCGCGCTCTGCCGCGCCGGCGTGCGCCGCGTTCCAGCGATAGCCGCGAGAAGCTCCGCGGCAGCCACCGGGTGGGCGAGTGTCGCTGGCTCGCTGCGCCGCGCCGGGATGCTGATCCCTTTGAGCTGGTCCTTGAACGCTCGGCGCCAGGCGTTGACACGTTTCTTGATCTCCTCCCGGGTGGATTTGATCTCTCTGCTGAGCAGTCGGTTGAGCTGCGCCGGGTCCAAGGCCAGAAGATCGGCCACCGTCGCCACACCGGCAGGCTCCAACGCGGAGATCGCTCGAGCGGACAGACCGGCATCGGCCAATACCGTCTCCAGGGTCGCGCTGGCGACCT
Organism: Phytoactinopolyspora mesophila; assembly: GCF_010122465.1. NCBI lineage: Bacteria > Bacillati > Actinomycetota > Actinomycetes > Jiangellales > Jiangellaceae > Phytoactinopolyspora > Phytoactinopolyspora mesophila. The sequence goes on from NZ_WLZY01000011.1 coordinate 175,491, forward strand.
TCTGCTCGGTTTCGTCGCCGTACCGGCCCAGGCTCTTGAAAATCGCCCGCCAGGCGTGGCGCATGTCCTCGGCAGTGTCGTGGCGGCGCTTCGGATTTCGTGAGAGCGCCATCCCGAAGAACGTGGCGAGGTCTTCCGCCACGGCTGGGTCGAACGCCTCGGGCGGAATGGTGACGTCGTCACTTACGCTGGCCGGATTGGCGCCGGGATCGTCGCCGTACTGCGGCAGCCGCCCGGTGGCCATCTCGTACAGCACGACAGCCGCGCCGTAGCGTTCGGCGGCGCTGTCGTACGTCGTGCGACCGTCCTGCCCGAGGAACGGGTCCAGGTATGGTGGCGTGCCAGCACTGATGGCTCGGACGGCCGTTCCCGCCATCGAAAAGTCGAACAGCATGAGATGCGTCTCGGTTTTGCTCCGGCCGGCCTGATGGACGCCGAGGTTGGACGGCTTGATGTCGCGGTGATTGATCCCGGCGTGATCCAGCACCACCAGAGCGTCGAGCAGATCCCCACCCCAGCGTTCTAGCAGGTCAAGAGAGAGCCGCCCGCGTTTGCTCGCCAGCTCATCGGCCAGCGTGGCATCGCCGGCGTGCTGTAGCACGAGCGCCTTGCGTGGACCGACTTTGTCCTGGTGGATCAGCATCGCGATGCGCTCATGGTTGAGCCGGCCGAGTACGCCTGCTTCGGCTTCCAGTCGCTCCTTCGCTTCGGGATCCTTCGCCACCTTGAGCACCCGGAGTGCGTCGCCTGCTTTGGCGTCCTTCACAAGAATTCCGACGGCAGTTGAGCCGGAACCGAGTTTGCGAACATAGGTAAACCGTCCGTCGGTCCCCATGACGGCGCCAGGCTGCGCCTCGAGCGGATCCTCTTCTTCCGTCGCAGTAGTGCCCATCATGGACGAGGTGGCCAGTTCTAGCTGCGCGAGGAACTGTGCCACATTCGCAGTGCGCTCAGACGGCCGTGGTTTCGTCGCTGCCAGCACCAGCTCACGGAGCGCGGAGGAGATCTGTGGGAGCTCCGCGGAGAGATCAAGGCCAGAGTCGCGGCGTAGCCGGTCCACCAGGGCCCCGCGATCCTGTGCGGGAAGTGTCTGATTGGTCAGCACGTAGAAGGCGATGGCACCGAGGGCGAACACATCCAGGCGGATTCGGTCTGCGTCGGGGTTCCACCGTCCTTCCGGGGCCTCGAACAGCTGGTCCTCGTCGGACAGCTCTACACCGGCCTGCGCTGGTGTCAGATCGGCTGAGATGCCGGTGCTTGTCATGTCTCCGACTCGCGTCCCGGCCACGCTGCCGACGGCGTCCCAGTTAGACATCGTCACCGCCAGCCCACCACCACTGCGCTCACGGACGAACACCGCGGACGGAGCCATACCGCGGTGGACCACCCGGTGGCGGTGGGCGTAGCTGAGCGCTTCAGCAAGCTGGCGGATGATGTCGAGCTGCTGATGCAACGCGAGCTTCTGCCCATGATCGGCAAGCCACAGATCTAGCCGGGCCAGGCGCTCGTCGTTGTTGAATACCAGGCCGATACCCAGCTCATCTTTGATGAGGTCGCGTGGCACGAGCAACCCGTCGTGGCGTAGCCGGGACAGCAGCTGGTGCTCATGGGCAATCTGCCGCTCCAGTTGCAGTGTCTCGGCTCGGGTGGCGTCGGGCTTCGGGATATAAAAGCGGATCCGATAGCGATCCGTGGTGGCCACGCGATGAAAGGCGGGCCAATCCTGCCAGCCGTCGCCGTGGGCCAGCGGCTCGTCGTCGATCACCCACGATCCGACCTCTCGCTGCCGGCGAGGTGCCAGGCCGATGTGCCGTATCAGGCCGGCGAGCAGCTCAGAGTTCCTGGCAGTCACCGCAGTGCGTTTGGCGGGTGCAAGCAGTAACTCCGACAGCGGCGCCAAGCCCGACGTGCGCTCGTGATCTTCGAGGCCAAAGATGCCCTGCCGGGCGTGCGTAGGTAACTCACAGACGAGATGAGGATGGTGGAGGAAGACTGCTTCTTGCACGAACGGAACGATCTTGCGTGGGTCGGTGTGCAGATCTCCCTTTTCTCGCATGACATCGCGCAAGCGATCCTTCAGAAGGCTGGCCAAATACTGGGCTTTGCGCCGTGCCAGCTTGAGCGGGGAATCCTCGGCGCGATGACCGTCACGACGCCACAGATGGTCATTTCCGGACAGGATTCCGCGGTAGTACTTCAGCTCGACGAGGAACAAGGTGTCCCGACCAAGCACTAGCAGGTCTACCTCATGCCAGCGACCGTGGGTATCGCGGAATTCAAAGTTCGACCACGCACGGAAGGGTTCGGCATCCGGCAACAATTGCCTGACCAGCTTCAGTCCCTCCGCCTCATGCGGGAACTGCGACGGGCTGACCTCCACCCACCGGTCGGATTGCAATCCCACCCCTCCTTGTTGCACTCGCCACCGTACGGAGCATCTTGCCAGGTAGATGCGGTTGCAGAAACACGTGGTGACGATTCGGGACCGAACCGTGAGAGTTTCACGGTTCGGTCCTGTTTGCATCGTTTGGGTTGCGGCCGGCTGTCAGCAGTCGGGCAACTCGAGCAGGTTATTGCGCCCGTAGCCGTCTGGGCTGGTGCTGAGGTGCTCGCCACGCACGACATGCACGTCAACTCGCTGCCCGCCGACCATTACCCAGTAGCTGTAGTCCCCGTTCTTGATGTCGCGGACTGCTGCGGCCTTGCTCCTTGGCGACCAATCTTCGCCGGGATTGCACAGACTCGAGATCGTGCCGTCGTCGGCCTTCCCGGTCTTCGTCACTCTTCTTGCCGTGGCCATCACAGGCCCCCTTCATTGTCGGAATGAAGGGAACGTAGCGACCACCCCGGACACAACGGCTGGGCATGGATGAAGTTCTGAGGTCCGACAGTGCGCGCCCGAGAACCGGCCCGGCGCGGCGACGCGGTGACTGAGTCGTCAGCTAGGGTCGTGTCTGCAAGGTTGCGGCCCGACGGGCTTCTGCTTATCGGCGGATATGCCCCCACCCGCACGAGTAACTTCGTGCTGCCCTGGGGGTTCTGTCGCCGATGTCGGCGTTTCGCGTCTCTGCCGAAGGTTTGGCTGCGCTGGCACTTGAGGGCACGTTGGCGGTCCGCATCTCAGAGCACGTCCGGTACACAACGGGTGCGCGGGTTTCGGATGCGGAGATGCGCTCGTGGGATCGCAGTCTCCCGATCCTTGCTCGTGACCTCGTTGATGCCGATCTTGGCGCCGTCGAGATGCTTATCGAGCATCGGTTGCCACTGACCAGCAAACGCGTGGACGTCATTCTCGCGGGCACCGACCCACGTACGGGTGACGACTCGTACGTGGTGGTCGAGCTGAAGCAATGGAGCAGTGCAGAGGCTTGGGAGGACGACGACCAGCTGGTGCTCGCTGAAGGAACTCGTGGCGGTCCAAGGCTGAACCCGGCCATCCAGGTACGTGGATACTGCGAGCACTTGATCGACTTCACAGCCTCGCTCAACGGTCAAGAAGGTGCGGTGAAGGGGGTGGTCTACCTTCACAACGCCACCGACCACGGCGTGCAGGCTCTCTTCAGCCTCCGCCAGGACGAGCACAGCCGTATGTTCACGGCGCAGCGCAGGAGCGAGTTCCTCGAATACCTCCGCCAGCATCTCGACCCGTCGCCGGGTGCGCCCGCCGCCGACCGGCTCATGGCAAGCGCGATCCGGCCCAGCCGCCAACTCCTCGCGGTAGCCGCGGACGAGATCAAGAACCGCGAGCAGTTCACCCTGTTGAGCGAGCAACGGCTCGCCTACGAGCTGGTGTTGCATGCGGTGGAGCGGGCACATCGGCAGGACGGCAAGCGCGTGGTCGTCGTGAGAGGCGGGCCGGGGAGCGGTAAGAGTGTCATTGCCCTTTCGCTGCTCGGTGAGCTCTCCCGCCAGGGCAGGACCGTCATCCATGCCACTGGGTCGAAGTCCTTCACTGAGACCTTGCGCCGGTATGCCGGCAAGGGCTCTACGCGGCTCAAGAATCTGTTCAAGTACTTCAACAGCTTTATGAGCATTGAGCCGAACAGCTTCGACGTCCTTATCGCCGACGAAGCGCACCGTATCCGGGAGACGTCGGCCAACCGCTTCACCCGCGCAGCCGAACGGACCGGAAGACCTCAGGTCGACGAGCTGATCTCGGTCGCCCGGGTGCCGGTCTTCCTCCTCGATGAACACCAGGTGGTGAAACCTGGTGAGATCGGCTCGGTCGAGGCGATCTACGAGGCCGCGCGTCGTCGGAATCTGGAGGTCCACCCTGTCGACCTCGAAGGTCAGTTCCGTTGCGGTGGTAGCGCGAGTTACGAGCGATGGGTCAGGTACCTACTCGGCCTTGATCCAGGCGGCCCGGTCGCATGGGAAGGCGACGACCGGTTCGAGGTGCAGGTGGCCGACTCGCCGATGGAGCTCGAGGCGATTCTCGCGGGCAAGCTTGACGAGGGATTCTCCGCGCGGATGTCGGCGGGGTTCTGTTGGCCGTGGAGCGATCCCCGCGACGACGGCACACTTGTCGCAGACGTTCAGATTGACGACTGGGCGCGGCCCTGGAACGCCAAGAGCGACCGTTCCGTTGGCGGCGCACCCGGGCGTTCGTACTGGGCCACCGATCCCGCCGGCTTCGGCCAGGTTGGGTGTATCTACACAGCTCAAGGATTCGAGTACGACTGGTCAGGCGTGATCATCGGTCCCGATCTGATTGCCCGGGATGGTCGATTGCGAACCAACCGCAGCGCCAACCGCGACCCGTCGTTCCGCAGCCGCAATGCTGTGAGCGACGAGGACTTCGATCGCCTCGTTCGTCACATCTACAAGGTGCTCCTCACCCGCGGGATGGTCGGCACAGTCCTTTACGCCACTGATCCCGAGACCCGGGAGTTCTTGGCGGGCTTGATTGAACAGGCTCGTGTCCGGACATCGGCGTGAACGAAGTGCCCGGCCGATGAAGCTGCCCTGGTAGACATAGATACGTGAGTGAATCCGACGGAGCTGTGGCTCGCTCGACGAATTCTGGCGATCCGGACGACCGTCTCGCCGAACTGACTGGGCGGCTTGCAGCGTTCGCTGCCGAGAGGGATTGGGAGCAGTTCCACACGCCGAAGAACTTGGCTATGGCGCTGGCGGGTGAGGTGGGGGAGCTGGTGGCGGAACTGCAATGGCTCACGCCCGACGAAGCCGCGACTGTCATGTCGGCCGACGCCGAGGCAGCGGACCGGATCCGCTCTGAGCTTGCGGACGTGACGAACTATCTTGTTCAGCTGGCCGCCGCGCTCGACGTGGATCTCATCGCCGCTGCGCACAAGAAGCTCGACGAGGTTTCGCGCCGCTACCCGCCCGCCCGAATTGAGTAGCGGCCCAGGGTAACCGCGGTCCTGGAGGCCGATCTTCATCGGCTCCGTGCGGCTGAACCGTTGATCCAAGCGGCCAGATCCACCGCACGTCTTTCGTAGACGATCTGTGTACCAATAGCTAAAGTCGGGGTCTTCTGTAGCGTTGCTGCGCAACTGAAGAGGGGGAACAGGCATGGTGCGGTCGCATCGTCCCGAGCTAGAAGTCGTCTACCGAGCTGCTGAACGCTGGGTGGCCGAGGCACTTCGCGGCGACGGCTCGCTCTTCACACCTGGTGAGGCCATCTGGACTGAGGCGCTACTGGATGAGCTGAATGAGCGTTTTGTTCGCAGTCCGGACGAGACCAGTGACGCCTTCCAGGTCAAGCTCGAGCGTCAGCTTGATGGGGCATCTCCGCAGACAGTCCAGCTGATGGGCGAGGTGCTGTACGTCCATCTGCTCGTTGCGTCACCGACGAGCTCGAAAGGGGAAACCAAACGTAGGCTCATCAACCAGGTGCTCAGCTGGGCGGCACCAGTGACCGCAGCGATCCCGAGCGAGTTGGACGCGGCGCTAGACCAGGGCTTCGCAGCCACGGGCACCGCGTTCAATACGTACCGGCCCTTCCAGCTTGCTCTGATCATCGAGTTTGCGCGGGCGTGGAAACAGCAGGAGCGCAAAGAGCAGGAAAAGCTGCTGGAAGAACCATGGGCGTTCCGCGAGTTTCTGTACGACGTTGCGCTGCCGCGAGGCGCGCACTCGCAGCGTGAAGCGCTTCTACATCTGGTCCATCCCGCCACCTTCGAGCGGTGCGTGTCAAGGGACGCCAAGGCGCGAATCGCGAAGACGTTCTCCGAGCTGGTGTCGGACCCGACGCAAGACGTCGACCGACAGCTTGCCGAGGTTCGACACAAGCTGGCAGAGGAGCACGGCGCGCAACTCGATTTCTGGGATCCGGACATCCGGCGGCAGTGGCAACCGGATACAAGCTTGTGGGGACAGTTCATCCATTGGGCTAGCCGCTTCTACGACTCCGCGGAATTCGACTCGCTCGAGCGCGACTACAGGCATGAGATCGTGGAACGCCTGACCCAGACCAGGGACGCACTGCTAGCGGGGACAGAGTGGCTGGCTCCGCTCAAGAAGGCTTTCGGGCCGCCCAACAACCTGATGTCGTACCACACGTACAGGCGCTTACTGGACTGGTGCGCAGCCGAGCTTGACGCAGCTCGGCTCGCGTTGCAGGCAATGTGGCAACCGGAACGCACAGCTGTCCAGCGCGTTCGAGACTTCCTCGGCCAGATACCGGAGGACGTCGTCAGCGGGCGCGGATCGCGGACGACGCTCGCTTCCTTCCTCATGATGGCTGTTGATGCCGCCCAATATCCGATCTATCAGACCAGACCATTCAACAAGGCCATGGACCTGACACAGTACGAACGGCCGCCGGTCGATTCCGATGAAGCGGAGGTCTACGAACACGCCTTGGCCTTCCTGGACAGGCTGGCCAGCGAGGCGTCGTCCAGAGGACTGGAACTCCGCGACCGGTTGGATGCTCAATCGGTGTTGTGGCTCGTCGTACGTTGGCCTATTGACCAGGTCGACCTTCCGGCGAACGAGCGCCGGGCGCTCGGGCGCTACCGAGGCAGCGAGCTCGCGGAGGAAGGCGACGAAGCTGCTGAGGAAGAAGCCTCGACCATAAGTGCATTGACTCTCGAGACACTGGCTGAGCGCCTACTGATCGACGTCGCATGGCTGGAACGGATCCGCTGGTTGCTTGAGGACAAGCGACAGGTCATCTTCTACGGGCCACCTGGAACGGGCAAGACGTACGTCGCGCAGGAGCTCGCTGCAGCCCTCACTCGCGACCAGAATCGAGTCAAGCTCGTCCAGTTTCATCCGTCGTACGCGTATGAGGATTTTGTCGAGGGCTATCGTCCCACCGAGCTGAAAGGCGGATCGCCGGGATTCAAACTCCGTCACGGGCCGCTTCGGAAACTCGCCGAAACAGCAATTGCTACGCCTGAGGAGACATTCGTCCTCGTCATCGACGAGATCAATCGCGGGAACGTCGCGAAGGTATTCGGTGAGCTGTATTTCCTTCTGGAGTATCGCAAGCGGAACGTCATACTCCAATACTCCGACGAGGAGTTCGCGCTGCCGGAAAACTTGTGGATCATCGGGACGATGAACACTGCGGATCGGACGATCGCGTTGCTCGACGCCGCGCTGAGGCGACGCTTCCATTTTGTTCCGTTCTTGCCTTCACAGCCGCCGATCGATGGGCTTCTGCGCCGATGGCTGCGCGAGCACCGGCCTGGCCTGGAATGGGTAGCAGACATGATCGATCAGGCCAACAAGAAGCTGGACGATCGCGACCTGGCCATTGGGCCGAGTCATTTCCTCAAGGATCACCTCGATGAGGAATCGGTCGAATTGATCTGGAGCCACTCGATCGAGCCGTACGTCCAAGAGCACTTTTTCAGCGAACCTGAGCGTTGGAAGGAATTCACCTACGAGAGTGTGCGCCGCAGCGTAATGAGTCAGGTGGCTTCGGACCGCGAGGATGTCGATGCGGCGTCTGCGACTGACTGAGCACCAACCTGCTCGGGCTGTTTCCCTTTCGCCTGAGGAACGGGATGGCCTGCGCGCAATTAAAGATTTCGAGGTGGCGCCCACCCCGGGGACATCCGGTTCCTTTGACCTAACGCCTGGATCGACGGTGGGTGCGGTAGAGATCGGTTCGTTAGCGGTGCAGATCAGCCCCAAAATTCCCGTCGGGAACGTGCTGTTCCTGATCTCGTACGCGCTCGATCCATCGCGCTGGCGAAAAACTGGGTTCGAATTCGCCGAAAGAGATTCGCTTCTGGAGGCAGTCATCCCCGGTTTCGTCCATCAGGTCCGCCAGGCATTTCGCCCGGGACTGCTTCAGGGCTACCGAACCCAGGAGGAATCGTTGTCGACGGTGCGAGGCCGTATTCGCATCGGTGACCAGATCAGACGTCGGCACGGCATCTCTCCGCCGGTCGAGGTCCGTTACGACGATTTCACCGAAGACATCGACGTCAATCGGCTGATCAAGGCGGCCATCCACCGGTTAAGTCGGCTGCGAATACGATCATCAACGTCGAGGTCGGCATTGTGTTCGTACGACGTCGCGCTCGCACAGGTCACCACCATGCCGTACGACGCGCGTCGGCTACCGGAGATCCAATGGACTCGGCTCAATCAGCATTACCGACCGGCAGTAGAGCTGGCCAGCCTGATCCTGCGGGCTACCACATTCGAGCATCACGATGGCTCGATCCGATCAACAGGGTTCCTGGTTGACATGAACCAGGTCTTTGAGAACTTCGCTGTGGTGGCGCTCCGCGACGCACTTGGGCTGCGTGAGGAGGAGTTCCCCCAGGGTGACAAAAGGCTTCGCTTGGATTTGGCGCATAGTGTGAAGTTGAAGCCTGACCTCTCGTGGTGGGAAGGCGGCACTTGCCGATTCGTTGGAGACTTGAAGTACAAACGGATCGGCGAGCACGGAATCCACCACCCGGATATTTATCAGCTGCTCAGTTACGTGATCGCCGCCGACCTGCCAAGCGGCCTGCTCATCTATGCGGCTGGTGAAGCAGATGAGGCCATTCACGACATCATCCATGTTGGACGACGCTTGGTCGTGACAACTCTCGACGTTGGCGGCTCACCCGGCGAGATTCTCGGTCAGGTTGGAGCCTTGGCCGGGAGGATCTCGACATTGCGCAGCACGACGTTGGTGTAGCAGTGTCGAGTAGAACGTGACCGGTATACATTGCGAGCCCTGGTGCTGCCTGCGTTGTTCAAGCTGGTGTCCAGGGCGTTACCCGCTGAGCTGGCGGACGCGGGCGAGGAACCGCCGGACCTCGTCGTGGCTGGGCGCGATCTCGTACGCGTGCTGGTGGCAGGCTCGGCTGAGTCCCCACCATGCCATGCTGGCGTCGCTGGCGATGGACGGGGCCACAGCCGAAAGGCAGGCGAGCTGAACCCGCATGGAAGCGGCCGACACCTCCAAGCTGTGACGGGCGCAAAGGTTTTGGACGAGCCGCTCCAACGCTGTACGCCCGAGGATCGCTGCTGAGCGCGACGAGCGGGCCCGTGGTGTGTCAACGTCTCCGGCGAGGATCTGGTCGGCCAGTGTCAGCAGCCGATCGGGGTCGGGCGCAGTCATTTCGCCTCCGAGCGGAGGTCGTCGACCAACAGGCGAACGTCACCAACGGCGCCGACGGCATCGCGTTCCAGGCCGTGATGACTGTCGCGGCCGATGACCTGCATCGCCCCGTTGCGCCGACTGCCGCGCGCTATCCATGGGCGCAAGTCGGCTGCGGGATCGTCATGCAGTACGAGCGCAACCCGTTGACGAGTCGTCCGCGCTTGGTCCCAGGCCGCCTCGACGTCGTCGCGACCGATACCGTGTGCGTAGCGCCGGGCCGTGAACAACTCACGGCAAGCGTTCTCGACGGCGAGCCGGCACAGCACGGGGATAATCCGCCGCCGGACCTCCGCGTCTGCCCCGGGATCCCGGGCGACTGCGTGAGCGTCGGACAGGTAGCGCTGCGCGGGGTCGGAGGCGTTGACTACTTCGACCTTGGATCCTTCGGCTCGATGCACCTCAAGGATCCGCGCATCGATTCCGAGGCACCGGATTGCTTCCGGTAACCGGTTGTCGTGGGTGAACACGACGACCTGATGGGTGCGCCCGAGCCGCTCGAGGACCCGGGCCAAGCCGTCCACCTTGGCCGGGTCCATCGCCTGCACGGGATCATCGACGACGACGAACCGGAACGGGCTTACCGGCAACGTCGCCCGCGGTAGGAACAGTGCTAGGGCAAGGGCGTGGAGCTCGCCCTGACTCATGACGGTGAGCGCCCCGGTCTCGTGACCGTCGACCTCGGCGGAGAGCTCGACCCGGCGCCGGGTATTGGTGCCGGCCACTTCGATCGGCCCGAGATCCACGTTGCTTTCCTGTCGCAGTTCGGCCCAGATCTGCTGCGCATGGTCGGAGATGGGGCGTAGGCGCTCGTTACGCAGTTGGTTGGCGTGCTCTTTCAGCCATGAGGCAGCCGCTTTGACCGTCACGCCACGCCGGTCCGCGTCGTCGGCCCTCCGCAGCGCGCCGACCACCTCGGCGAGGCTGCTCGCCAGGGGCGCCCAGAGGTCCTCGCGTCGTTGGCGTTCGGCCTCGGCTGCCTGTCGCAGCTCAGCCACATTCGCTGCGAGGGTGGTGTAGGCGTCGAGGTACTCCTGCGGTCCGGATGCAGTGGTGACGTCGACATCGCGCACAGCGCGCCAAGCGTCGGCTGCCTGTTCCTTACTGGGCAGGTCGCAGTCGACGTCGGCCTCCAGTGCCGGTGGTGCGATCGGAAGTATTGACCGCAGTTGACGTAGCGCTGCCTGGTAAGCCGCATCGGCCTTCTCGAGCGCTTCGGTCTGCAGCTTCAGCTGGGCAACTTCGTCGCGTGCCTCGCCAGCCCATGCATCGTCGAGCGTGCCGACGCCGCACAGGGGACACGGACCGGCGCCGGTGACGGCTACGTGATCCAGCGCGTGATTCAGCAAGGCGGTACGGCGAACGAGTGCCTCGGCCGCGGTTCCGGACAGCTCGGCAAGCGCATGACGTGTTTGCGCGCACTTCTCGACGAGGGCACGGACGTCGTCTACCGGCGGAACGGTCAGTGCAGCCAGTGCACGGAGCGCCGCCAGGTCGTCGGCCGGTGCCGTGCTCACGCCGGTGGCGAGCTGCGCGATGGCGTCAAGGTCGCGCTTGCGCGCCTTCAGGAGCTTGTGCGCTTCGGCCGCACGAGCATCTTGCGATGCGTCGAGTCCGGCGAGCAGCTGCGAGACCATCTTTGTCGCTTCGCGCCGGGGTGCGGCTGTTGCCTTGGTCATGTCGTCGAGCTGGTCCACGGCGTCGGCGATCGGCCCCAGCCCGAGCACGGTAGAGAGCTTGTCGTACAACTTGCTTGGCCCGGCCTCGAGGATGCCGCCGAGCTCGTCATATGAAAGCAAAGGCCGGTAAAGCTCCAGCGGAGCAGCCCATCCGAGCGGGTCAGTAGCGGTGTCGCGCCGTTCTCCCGGGCGCTGTGTCCAGAACGTCCCGCCGTCGAGTTCCGAGTCGGCCGTCCAGTCCACGCCAATGGTGGTGAGGCCGGCATGCTGCTCAGCCAGCTCCACCTTGATGCCGCACGAGTCGGCCTGATGAAGGTTGCGCCAGCCGGCGCGCCACGCGGCGTTCTTCTTGTTGCTCCAGCGGTACGACGTCCGGGTCAGGGCTACTTCCACGGCCTCGCTGAACGTCGATTTGCCGGAGCCATTGCGACCGGCGACGACGGTGACCCCTGGCGCAGGATGCAAATCGAGCCGTGCCTGGACGCCGACACCGCGGAAGCCGGTCACGGTGACCGACTTCAGGAAAGCTCCGACCGGGGCGGCCGTGCTCGCCGAGACAGCCTTGGTTTTGGGCTCTGGGGCGGTGCCGGTCAGTTCCGCCTGCATTTCGTCGTCGTTGGTGAATACCGACAACAGCAGAAGGCGAGCGTCCTCATCCAAATCAGGGGCGTCGGCAGCCGCCTCCATGACGGTATCCACGAGGTCATGGCTGACGTCGGCGCCGTGAACATCCCCAGCATTCGACGTGATCTTGCCCGGTGTGCCTTTCGCGTCGTTGTCCATCGTCCCCACCTCACCCGCCGCAAATGATGATCTGTGGGGGCATTCCTACCAGCGACCACGGACACAAGGAACGTCCTGCTCATGCGGCACACTCGAAGATGCCGCCTCGTCATCGACACCTTCCGGTGTACGGATTGCCCGCATCTCGATGGTTCGCACGCACGATCGGGTCAAAAGCGCTCACCATTCGTCGCCGACGATGCACAGCTGGACCTGGCAACGGCTCCTAGGTCCGCACCGGCAACGCTCGCTTGTAAATTGCCACCATCCGCAACACCGCGCGCCCTCAGCCTCCTGCGTCTATCCGGGTGGGTCAATATCGCCGCCGCGACCAAGTATGAGCATGCATCGCTCCGACCTGCGGAAATGCTGGGACGTATGTTTAAGTCTTGTTTAGAACGCGTATGTATGGGCGTGCCTGTCTAAACAAGCTCCCAACGTGGCTTCTGCTTCGAGCCTGCGTTGTAGATCGCACCTTCGGAGCGCAGCTTCGTCAGCAGGTTTGTGATCTTGTGCCTCTTCTGCTGATCATCCAGAGCATCGCTCAACTTGTCCCACAGAAGCGTATTGATCTCGTGCCGCGAGGCATGGCCGAACTTCTCTAGGTAGTCGATGACCAGCTTCGCATAGTGAGCGTCATCCTGGGGCCGCTGACGTATGTAGTCGGCCTTGGTCGCTGTCGCCGCCGCAACCATCGCCGAGACGTGCACGTGCGGCATTCGTCCCTCAATGAGATGAGCACGTCGCAGCCTGCGCAAGGTCTCTTTCGGAACCGGAAACTTCTTTTGCACCCGGTCTAAAGCCAGGATGTCTCCGAGCGGCAAATCGGTGCGCGCCATCAGCAGTTCGCTGTAATTCTGGTCGATCACGGCGCCGTAGATGGTGAGCTTCACACCGTTGGGCTGGCTCAAGTCGTAGTCGGGTAAGGGAAGGAAGCGGCGTGCCTGCGACCGGTGGATCTGTTGGATACCGTAGCCCATCCGGTCGATCATGTTCAGTTCTGTCATCGCGCTGACCAGGAACGGGTTTCGGTACGACATAGGAGTGCGGTCCGCGACGACATAATCCGTCGGGGCGCCTTCAACGAAGCTTCCGGCGTTCTCAAGGTCAATCCGATCAATGCGCTCGGTCACGACAATGCGGGCGCCTCTGGTGTAGTCGGCGTGGGCAATGCAGTTGTGGATCGCCTCCAACACGCTGCGTCGGTCGTATTTTTCAACCTCAGTTTGGATCAAGGCGCCGGGCTGTAGCATCCGGATCTGGACATTGCGGATCCGCTCGTAAACCTTCGTGCTGGTGAGAATGAAGGGCGGCCCGAAATGCTCGTAGGCGCGCTCCTCTCCGACCAGCCTCCAGGTGATCTCGGCAAGAAGAGGAGACAGCAGGTGCGCCGATTCCTCCTTGCCGAGGAGAAGGATGGCGGCCCGAGTGATGCCACCGTCCACAGTCAGTTTCGCGCGCTCGAGGAATGTCTGTGTCGACCACGCGGCTATCTCATCTGAGTCGATCCGGGCATGCCGAGCGGCAAAGGCAGCCCGAGCAGTCTCAAGGGCGTCCGTATCGAGGTGGTCGAGCCGAGCGTTGGGCACGACCGCGGCCGACCAGTCCGAGCCAAGAGTCTGATTGCGGATAGTGTCGAGTTTGTCCAGGCCGAGCGGAACACGACTCTCTCCCGACCGTGCGTAGTAGTGCCCCTTCCACGCGATCGGAATGCCACGTGGTGCCGGCGGAATCTCGAAGAGGAGGACTCTGCCGTCAGCATGGACGAACTCGTGGATGTCCCGCACTGAGGCGCTCGGCTCGGTGCCTTGGGTGATCTGCGTCTTCAGGGACTGAAGACGCTCGGGGTTGTTAGCCCTGTAGTCAGTGCCGACCACCCGGCGCGACTTGTCCTCGACTCCGAAGACGAGCCAGGCGGTGTCTGCGCCTCTAAGATTGGCCTCGTTGGAGAGCGCCGAGAAGTACTCGCCAACCTTGTCCGTGTTGTAGTCCCTGCTTGCTACCTTGAATTCGACGACCTCGTTCTCCCAACCGGCGATCAGCCGATCGAGCACGTCAGCGAGCTCAGCGGGAGTCATCGTTCAGTTCTCTCAGATCATCTTCACATCGGCGAACACCCAGAGTGCGGTCACCGCAACAGGCTAGCGCGCGGAGAGGACAGTCTTTGCTGCGTGGCGATAAAGAAGGAGGTTCTTCTGCCGTACTGCCGTTCGACTGTGCCTTTTGGGACTCCGGGGCGGACGGGACCAGCACCAAGCCGCATCCCACGCCGGTGACTGTACGTCGGTACAGTCATTCCCGAGGTCCACTCAGGTTCGATGGCGGTAGCTCTTGCGTGTCGGCGTCCGGGCTGGCGAGTAGTCGCTCGAACCCGGTGAAAGCTTCAGGAAGTCCTACTGCTTCGAAGCTCGATTTCGGCGCCCTACCTTCACCTGCCGCACTATGCCTGCTTGCACCAGCCGGTTAACGGCCGGGTCTGCTGCACGGATAGGTGACATCTGATTTGGCTTGTCCGTGAGGGCGGTCTGGAAGGATGTCGTTGTGCCTAAGCCTCGATCCACCGATGAGAGTGGTGGGGTGAGCGTGGCGTAACGCGAGGATGCCCTTCTGTGCTGGGAGTCTGGGACTTGCGACGGTTCCACACACCTCAACCCGGAAGGGCACCTCTGGGATGCGACTCTCTCACACCCTTGGCCGGACCTCGGTAGCGTTCGATGATCCGAATCTCGTGTCGGCCG